>DUEQ01000436.1 GCA_011192085.1 Caldilineae bacterium | reverse complement strand
AGCGCAATTACCCATAAATTATCCGAAATCAAAGAAGGAGCCAAGCATCCAATGGATTATGTATTGAACGTCGAACCTCGAACTGTGACCGGCAGGCACGTGAAGCGTGTGCGCGCAGCCGGTTTTGTGCCCGCGGTGGTCTACGGCCAGGGCGAACCCGCCACCCCCATCCAGTTCCGCGAGATCGACATGGTCCGCATTCTGCGCAGCGGCGGTCTCAGCCAGCTCATCGAGCTCAAGGGCCTGGCTAAGCCCATGAACGTCCTCGTCAAAGAGGTGCAACGGCATCCCATTCGCCGCACCATCCTCCACGTCGATTTCTATCGCGTGCAAATGGATGTGAAAATCCAAACCAACGTGCCTGTGCACACGACGGGCGAATCGGAGGCCATCAAAGGGGGTGCAGTGCTCATTCACCACATGGATAACATCACGGTGGAATGTCTGCCCGGCAACATCCCCGAGGCCCTGGTCGCGGATCTGAGCAAGCTCAAGACCCTGGATGACGTTATTACCGTGGCGGACCTGCCCGTGCCCGAGGGCGTCGTCGTGCTGGCGGAGCCGGAAGCGCCTGTCTTCAGCCTCACCATCTCCCGCAAGCTGGCCGCGGAAGAGGCCGCCGGTGAAGCGGAGGCCGGTGAAGACGAGGAGGCTGGCGAGAGCGAGGAAGCCTGAGGTTGTTCTAAACATAGATGATGGACGATAGGTCATGCCTCTCCGTCGTCCATCCTTTTTCCATCTGCCCCCGCCATTTTCCCGCGGCAAACGCCTTGCCGATCTTTGCCCTTCCCCCCCCTCTTCTGCTACAATATCGTCACGCTGCCCCCATCGTCTAGAGGACTAGGATGTCAGCCTTTCAAGCTGAAGACAGGGGTTCGAATCCCCTTGGGGGCGCCACAAGCCTCGGTCGATGACCGGGGCTTTTTTATTGCAACGATGCAGGCCCGCTCGTTGACGCCAGTTTCGTTACAAGGCATGGTCGCTCCATCCAGCCCATAGTGATGCAGCCAAACTTGACGAATCTTCCGAAATCCCTTATGCTATCACTTCATTCTTTCTGATTCTTTCCGCAAACAGGCATTTTACAACAGGT
>DUEQ01000435.1 GCA_011192085.1 Caldilineae bacterium | reverse complement strand
TTCATTGCCGATTCTGTCATGGTGCTTTCCCCCTTTTTGCCTGAGCGATGAACTCGAGAGACTCCCTCGAGAACTCCATAAGATCCTCGTGCCTGAACACAACCATGCTCATGGTAGGAACAGGCAGCTCCCGCCATCCGCGCTCGTCGGCGAGGCTGGCGTCCAGGAAGGCCGGGTCTGAGGCGTAGAGCACCACCCGGTACTGACGGTGGGCCCGCAGTTCGAGCGGCTTGTTCCCCTTGAGCACGAGGATGGTCTCGGGGTCGAGCCGGGACGCGAGCACCGCCGTTATCTGGCCCCGGCAGAGTTCCAGGCGCGCCCTGAACCTCTCCATATCAATCCGGTCGTCCCGGACGGCGTTGTGGGCCAGGCGGAAAAGCAGTTCGCTGTCCACCTGGGCGAAGCGCCGCAGTTTGAACCGACGGAAAAGGTAGTCGGCGTTGTAGATCGTGCCGTTGTGGGTTCCGATGATGTCCCCGGCCCGAATCGGATGGTTGTTGCGGTTGACGCGCTCATCCCCTCGGGTCCGCCACCGGGTGTGTCCGAGCAGGATCTTGGTGCGATTGTCGATGCCGGATAATACCTCTTGATACGCCTTGTCCGTGACGAACTGGCCGGCGCGCGCCGGCCGTTTGAAGAGTCGGTGTTCGCCGTCGCGGTTGAGCCAGGCGACACCCGTGGCGTGGGGCCCCCTGCATTCACACATGACCAGCAGCCGCGTGAAGAGCTATGCCAGGTACTCCCGTTCCTCGGCACGACGCCGTTTTTTCCCGAAGATGACTCCCGCCAATCCGCACATCAGGGCTTCCCTCCCTGGGCTTCGACAATGAAGCCCCGGAAAACGCCTTCGGCATATTCCTTGGTGTGGGTCTCAATCCACCGGGCGGCCTCGGGAAAGCCGAGTTCCCCGGCAATCCGGATGACCGCGGGTCGGTCGAGCATGTTGGTGAGCCCAGAGAGGCGGACGGCGTCGATACCCTGCCAGACAACGGCAGGAACCCCGGCGGTCTTCTCGTCCAGAATCACAGCCAACCCCTGGTCGACCAGCGCGGCCAGAAAAGAAGCGGCCTTCTCTTCAAGGGCATCCCCTTTGACCACCAGTTCGATACCGGCCAGCATCTTGGCGTTGCGCAGGACCATGTCGATGTAGTCCTCGCAATCCCGATGATCGGAAAACAGGGTCGCCCCTTTCATGGCCAGGACCACCTCGAGAGGGGACCGGCCGGTGAAAACTTCACCGTCACCATCGAGGGGGCGGCCGTCCAGCGCGGTGTTCCTTATCAGAACCTTCACGACGTACCTCCATCATTCGTCACCGCAGGTTCGTCCCCTGAAAACGCCGGAGGCCGGGTTTGTGGCCCGGCCTCCGTGGGAGATTCCGCCTTGGTGGCGGTTTGTTGTTTGGGTTTGGGTCTTCCTCGCTTGA
>DUEQ01000434.1 GCA_011192085.1 Caldilineae bacterium | reverse complement strand
ATGAAAAAACTGGCTTATCCGGGACATTTAGGGGTATAATGGGACGCTATGGCGTCAACAACCTCCCTTCAATCCGCTTGGTCCATCCTCACCGAACTGGACGTCAGCGACCTGCGAGAATCGGTGCGCGCCCCCTTTCCAAACAACTCATCCGCCAGACCAGTTTGGCCAATGCGGGGTACGCAGCGGCCTCGGGCGTGGCCGAACTCCTGCCCATCTTCCTCATCCCCGGCAACGTGGCCGATTTCGTCATCCTCACTAAGAACCAGGCCCTCATGGCCTACAAACTGGCCCTGCTCATGGGCAACGATATCGGCGTACAGGAGATGATCGGGGAGCTGGCGGGCGTGCTGGGAGGCGGATTCCTGCTGCGCGAGGCGGCCCGACGCCTGGTGGGCATTATCCCCGGCTGGGGATTGATCCCCAAGGTGGCCATCGCTTACGCGGGCGCCTACGTCATCGGCGAAGCCGCGTATTACTGGTACGCATATCACGAAAAACTTTCGGCGGACCAGATGAAGGCCCTCTACGCTCGGGCCTTGGCCGAGGGCAAGGAAAAGGGGGCGGGCCTCATTAGCAACGCCCGCCGCGGGGCGAAACGGGCCGCAGACAGCGCCTGAGAAGACGCAACCAATCCAAATCACTGAATTCCTGTTCACTGATCACTGAACTCATGACTCCATCTGACCTGTTGAAAAAAGCCCTGAACGGCGAACGCCTCACGCCCGAAGAAGGGCTCAAGCTTTACACCGAAGGCGACCCCGAAGCCATCATGGAGGCGGCCCACCAGGTGCGGTTGCAGAAGACCGAACCGGGCCTGGTCACCTATCTGGTGGACCGCAACATCAACTACACCAACGTCTGCACCACCGACTGCCAGTTTTGCTCTTTCTACCGCCTTCCCGGCCACCCAGAAGCCTACGTCATCACCCGGCGGGAGCTGGGCGAGAAGATCGAGGAGCTGCTGGCCTGGGGCGGAACCCGCATCCTCATGCAGGGCGGCCACAACCCCGATCTTCCCATCGCATGGTATGAGGACCTCCTGCGCTGGCTCAAGGCCACCTATCCCGAGATCAAATGCGATTGCTTCAGCCCCTCTGAGATCGAAAACATCGCCTTGCTGGAAGGCCTGACCATGGAAGAAGTGCTGGAACGCCTTCACGCCGCGGGGCTGGACGGTCTGCCGGGCGGGGGTGCGGAGATACTGGACGACGACGTGCGCAAACGCATCTCGCCCAAGAAAACGAAAACCGCGGCCTGGCTCCACGCCATGCGCATCGCCCAGCGCCTGGGCATGGTCACCAGCGCCACCATGGTCGTCGGCTTTGGTGAGACCATGCAGCAACGCATCAACAGCCTCACCCGACTGCGCGAACTCCAGGATGAATCCCTAGCCGCCCACGGCAACGGCTTCACCGCTTTCATCATGTGGACCGCGCAGCTCAGCGAGACCAACAGCATGGGGCGCAGCCGCCATCGCCACAAATATGGCGCGGATTACGACGAATACCTGCACACCAACGCCTTCGCCCGCCTCTACCTGGACAACTTCACCAACTTCCAGGCGAGCTGGCCCACCCAGGGGCTGGAGGTGGCCCGGCGGGCGCTCTACGCGGGCGCCAACGACTTCGGCAGCACCATGTTGGAGGAGAACGTGGTTAGCCAGGCCTCGGCCTACACCGAGAAAGAGCCCCGCATGAGCGTCTATCGGCTGCATGAGCAGATTCGCCTGGCCGGGTTCGAGCCCGCGCAGCGGGACAGCCGCTATCGCGTCATCCGCCGCTTTGATCGGATCATGACGAAAGAAGAACTCGCGCCTCATTCCATCCCCACCCGGCTCACCAACCTTCGTGAGCCGCTCCAACGCATGTCATAACCGACAATGCTGTTTGTCGCGCCACGCCATACTCCATACGGGCATCATTTGGGGCGCGAGGAAAATCACCGACGTTCCCGAAGTCATGTTCCCATGATTGCGGGAACAGCAAGAGAGTTGGGTCCACCGATATCCCTTGAGAACAAACCCGTT
>DUEQ01000433.1 GCA_011192085.1 Caldilineae bacterium | reverse complement strand
CCGAATTCGTCGAGGGCATGCAGTTCGACCGCGGTTACCTGAGCCCTTACTTCATCACCGATACCGAGCGCATGGAAGCTGTTATCGAGGATCCTTACATCCTCATCCATGACAAGAAGATCAGCGCCGCGCAGGACCTGGTGCCCGTGCTGGAAAAACTGGTCCAAATCGGCAAACGCAATCTGGTCATCATCGCCGAAGATGTGGATGGCGAAGCGCTGGCCACCCTGGTGCTGAACAAACTGCGTGGCGTGTTCAACGTCCTCGCGGTCAAGGCCCCCGGCTTCGGCGACCGCCGCAAGGCCATGTTGCAGGATATCGCCATCCTCACCGGCGGCACGGTTATCACCGAGGAGCTGGGCCGCAAGCTGGATAGCGTGACCATCGAGGACCTGGGCCGCGCCGATCGGGTCATCTCCACCAAAGAAGAGACCACCATCGTCGGCGGCAAGGGCTCCGAGGACGCGATCCAGGCCCGCATCAACCAGATCCGCGCCGAAATTGAAAACAGCACCAGCGATTACGACCGGGAGAAGCTGCAAGAGCGCCTGGCCAAGCTGGCGGGCGGCGTCGCCATCATCCGCGTGGGCGCCGGCACCGAGGTCGAGCTGAAGGAGAAGAAGCATCGCGTCGAGGATGCGCTGAGCGCGACTCGGGCCGCAGTGGAAGAGGGCATCGTGCCCGGCGGTGGCGTCTCCCTGCTCAAGGCCAGCGAAAAGCTGAATGGCCTCATCGACGAACAGGAGAGCGACATCCGCACCGGCATCCTCATCGTGAAGAAAGCCCTGGTCGACCCCATGCGCCTCATTGCCGAGAACGCGGGCTATGATGGCGGCGTCATCGTCGAAGAGGTTCGTCGCCGCAATAAGGACAACGAAGATCCCATTGGTTTCGATGTGATGTCCGAAGATTTCGTCAACATGCTGGAAGCGGGCATCATCGACCCGGCCAAGGTCACCCGCAGCGCGGTGGAGAACGCGGCCAGCATTGCGGCCATGATCCTCACCACCGAAGCCCTGATCACCGACATCCCCGAGAAAGAGCCCGCTATGCCCGCGGGCGGCGGCGGCGGCATGGACATGGGCGGCTTCTAACTCCGCCACCCCGCGCAACCTTCGCAACCCAAACGCCGTTAGGCTCGCCCTGACGGCGTTTTTTTATGCGCCGCCCCATTACGACACAAAAAGCCCGAGGGATGAACCTCGGGCAGGAAGCAGATGGCGAAAAACACATGCGCCTTACACCGATGAGCCCTTCTTGCCACCCTCCAGGCGCTTCCAGGCCGCGACCACGGCCACGGTGATGACCGCGGCGATGACCAGCTCGGCAACGACTTGGGGAAGAATGGGAATGGTGGCTTCGAGGGTAAGGTAGCCGCGCAGGATGGCGATGCCGAGCACGCCCACCGTGTTGGTCAGGGTGCCGATGACCGCGGCCACGACCAGCGCCACATACTCGGAGCGGCCCCGCAGCGCCGCGTAACTGTAATAGGCGGTGACGCCGATGAAAAGGCGGGGGAGAATGGAGACGAGAGGGTCTTTGAACAGTGGGATGGACGCCTGAAGAAAACTGAAAAGGCCAAAGATGCCGCCCACCAGCAATCCAACGAGCGGGCCTTCCATAACGCCGCCGATGATCGCGGGCACATGCATGATGGTGGCGTTGCCCGAGATGTTGGGCACTGGAATGAAGCCAATGCGGGTGACGCCCAGCAAAATGGCGATGGCCGCCAGAATGCCGGTGATCACAATACGTCGGACGGAAAGAGCGGATTGCATGAGCGCCTCCTTGAGAATGAATGGATGAAAGGAAAACGGATAATGGATCGCTCCCTTAGGACGCCAGATCCTGAGCTGCGGGGATCCCATGCAAGGATTGGGCGGCCTGCACCGCCCGGACCACAGCCTGGGTCAAAACCTGGGCCGCGGCTGCCCCCACCACCCCCACATCAGCCTTCTTCTCACCCAAGGCCAACGCGAAGACCACATCCCCATCAAAGGGGTGATGGCTGGGACGGATGACGCGCGCCAGGCCGTCGTGAGCCATCATGGCCACCCGTCTGGCCTGGGCTTTGGTCAGGCGGGCGTTGACAGCCACCACGGCCAGGGTGGTGTTGCCCCGTTTGTTGGCCAGGTCCTGGATGGTCTTCCCCATACGGCTTTGGATGAACGCTTCGGAATCCACGAACCCGCCCACCACAGGTTTGCGCGCGCCCGCCAGAATGCGTCCGGTCTCCGGATCGATGACATCGCCCACCGCGTTGACCGCGACCAGCGCGGCCACGATCACCCCGCCGGCCAGGGCCTGGCTGGCCGTGCCCAGGCCTCCTTTCGTGGCCTGACCAAAGCCCAACAGCTTGCCCACGGTCGCGCCCGCGCCCGCGCCCACATTCCCTTCGGGAACAGGCCCCTCGCTTGCGGCCTCGCATGCGGCATAGCCCGCCGCGGCGTCAGGCCGCACGTCGGCTCGCCCCACAGGCAGATCGAACAAGCAGGCCGCGGGGACAATGGGCACCCGGGCCACGCCCGTATCGAAACCGATCCCGCGCGCCTCCAGCCAGCGCATCACGCCATCCGCAGCGGCCAGGCCAAACGCACTACCCCCACTGATGAGGATGGCGTGGATTTGCTGCACCGTACAGGAGGGGTCCAGCAAGTCGGTCTCGCGCGTCGCAGGCGCGCCTCCTCGCACATCCACGCTGGCCACCGCGCCCTGAGGGCACAGCACCACGGTGCAGCCTGTGCCCGCTTCCGCGTCGGTCCAGTGACCCACCAGCAGGCCGGGAACATCGGTCAGGGTGTGATTCATGACGTGTCTCCGCAGGAACATCAGTATTCAGTGGTCAGTGGTCAGTTAGCCATTTTCCACGCCCAGATAGCGCATGGCGGCCAGGACATACATGCGTGCAGCCTCTTTGATCTCGTCGATGCTCACCCATTCATCGATATGGTGAGGGATATGAATGTTGCCCGGGCCGCAGGTGACGATGGGAATGTCCTTTTTCCAATTGAGGATGGTGCCGTCGGTGGAACCGGGCACGCCGCCGTAAATGGGCTCCTTTCCAGTCAGATCGGTGTAGGCCGAAGCCAGGGCGGCGACCACGGGCTCAGCGGGATCGGTGACGGTGGGAGGCCGCACCTCCAAAACCTCCATCTCATAACGCAATCGCTCATCCCCCGCGGTGACCTCTTGCAAGAAGCTCTCGATGCGAGCGGCCAGCGCGTCCACATTCTGGCCGGGGATGAGGCGGAAGTCCAGAACGACTTCGGTGGAGCGGGGCATGACATTGTTCTGCGGTTCGCCATAGCCCCGAGGCGGGGAGAGGAGGATGGTGGGCGTGATGCTGGGCTGTCCTAGGTGGGGATAGGCGCCGTGTCGGGCGATCTCATCAGCCTCCAACTGCTCCACCATCGTCAGAAAACGGGCCATGGGGTAGGCGCTGTTTCTGCCGGTAAGGGGCATGGCGCCATGGGCCATGATCCCATGGATGAAGGCGCGAATCCACATGACTCCCTTCTGGGAGATACAGAGATGATTTTCCTCGGGCTCGCAGATAATGGCTGCATCCACCCGGTCGGCCCATCCTCGGGCCACGAAGTCTTTGACGCCGATCATGCCTCCTTCTTCGTCGCACAGCGCGCCGATGAGGAGGTTGCCCTTGAGTTTGACGCCGCTTTCGACAATGGCTTTGACGGCAATGAGCGCACACACCAGCCCCGCCTTCATATCGTTGGCGCCGCGGCCGTAGATGCGCCCATCATGGATCGCCGCGGCGAAGGGCGGGTAAGTCCACAAAGAGGGATTCCCTTCGGTGACCACGTCGGTGTGGCCCTCGAACATGAGGGTGGGGCCGGGATGGTTGCCATAGATGGCGATGACGTTGGGACGTCCTGGCTGCACCTCTTGAAAGTGGGTTTCCAGGTCCATTTCCCGACAGCGGGCTTCCACCCAACGGGCCGCGGCCTCCTCGCCTTCGCCCGTTTCGGGCCGCCATACACTGGGGATGCGGGTGAGCTCCTGCACCCAGCGGATGAGTTCCTCGTCGTCGATGTGTTGGAGCGCAGCGCGTTCGGTGGGGGAGATCATGAGGCTCCCTCGGAAACAGAAAGGGGGGTGGGTAAGGTTACGGGGAGAAAAACGACTTCAGATTGGCGAAGAGAGGAGGCCATGGGAGGAGGAACATGGCCAGCATCATGAGGAAAGCCGCGAGGATGACCATGTAATCTACGGTGCGGCTTTGAAGCTGGATGAAGTGGGTGCGTCCTTCGCCGCCCACGTAACTGCGGGCCTCCATGGCGTAGACCAGCTCCTCGGCCCGGCGAAATGCATTGAGAAAGAGGGGAACAATGAGGGGGAGGAAGGCTTTGGCCGCCTTGTCGGGCCGCCACATGCGCTGTCCTCCGATATCCGCGCCCCGGCTGGCCTGGGCCTTCATGATGTTTTCCATCTCTTCGGCCAGGGTGGGAACGAAGCGCAGGGCGATCATCATGATCAGGGCCAGCTCGTGGGAGGGGACGCCAATGCGGCGGAAGGGACGGAGGAGATGCTCCACCCCATGTGTAAGCTCGGTGGTGGTGGACGTCATGGTAATGAGGCTGGTGAGAAAGACGAACGAGATCAGACGCAGGCCGCTGAGGGCCATGATGTACAGGCCGCGCTGGGTGATGCGAAACCAACCCCACTCGAAGAAAATATAGCCAGCAGGCTCCAGACGCCCCATGAAGAGGAATTGGGTGACGAAGATGAAGATGAGCACAGGAAGGCCTAACAGAAAGCCTCGCAGTAGATAACTG
>DUEQ01000432.1 GCA_011192085.1 Caldilineae bacterium | reverse complement strand
TCACTCTATTTTTCTCACTTTTTCTACCGGAGGCTATGACCATGACGTACATCGATCTCAGCGATCTGGAAGCCATCGAGGAAAGCTCTCTGCAATCGTCCGTGGCCGAAGGCGTCGGCGGCTTTTTCTGCGCTGGCGGTTGGTATGGTCTGATTTGCATCAGCGTCTAAACAGGTCAACTGCCACATGAGACCCTCAACACGTATCCGATCGAAACAGATTCGCATCTTGGCATTCCTGGCTCTTGCAGCGATGTTGCTTGTCTCTTGCACCTCCGGCCCTCAGGAAACGCCGCCCACAGGCGCATTGCAGGCTATCGACGCCTACAACATCAAGCTTCCGCCAGGCGGTCAGATTCTGCTGCATGATGGCGATCGCGTGCTGTTCTTGGGTTCGATGATCCAGCGAAAGGCGGCCCGGGAGGCAGTGTTATTCGATACCGTGCAAAAATCGCAAGTCTGGCGAAGTCAGCTCCCCGGTTCAGCCATCAAAGGGATTGCCCTGCCTGAAAAGGACTATATTCTCATCGCGGCTCAGGATAAGGGAGAGGCGCATTTGCTTCGTTTGGATGAAATGACGGGCGAAATCGCGTGGGACGTCGTTTTTGGCAGCGAAGCGCTGGATGCGATTTGGAATCCGGCGGATGCGGCGCTTTGGGTCAGCGATGGCTCCAGCTTGTGGCGAATCGATCCTGACAATGGCGACACGCTGGCCACGCTGGGAACAAAGCTATCTGAGAACGCCCATCCGGGCAGCGTGATTTTGGCCCCCGCCTTCGGGGATCCCCGCACCATTTTTCTGGCCAGCGACCATGTTCTGCAAATGCTCAGCCTGACAGGAGGGCAGTTGACGTCCCACTGGCGATTTAGCAGCGCCAAATTCATTGCCGCCCTACAACCTGTTCATTTTGATAACGGAAGTGAGGGCGTCATCGCTCTAGCCCATAGCCACGCTTATTTCGTCGATCCCCGAGGCAAGCTGCTTTGGCATATCAAGAACCAGGATATCAATTATGCGCCGATCGCGCTTCCCAATGCGGACGCAGCGCAAATGGTGGTTTTTGGCAATTTTGTCAAAGGCATTTATCTCGTAGACGCTGCGGGCATGAAATGGCGCGCCGCTCTGCCGGGCGGCAATGTCCACATCCTGGGCATTCCCACGCCCATTCCCCGCAACATCCTGCTGGGAGGCGTCATGGTGACGCCATCCACCGAGCCCGCTTTGCCAGGATACTGGCTGGCTGTCCGCAGTCTCGACAATCTCTTTGCGTATCATCTTGCCCTGACGGGAGATTTGACGCTGATTGCAGAGACGCCCATCGCTCCCCAAGATGAGCAGGGGACCATCGTCGAAAAGGGCAACATGAATCCCAACTATCCTCCTTTTCAGATGGATGATGGCCTGGCAGTCACCTACAGCGAAGGCATCCGCCTCTTTACTCTC
>DUEQ01000431.1 GCA_011192085.1 Caldilineae bacterium | reverse complement strand
GACTCGGGGGTGGCGGGCGGCTGTTTGACGGCCCCTACGAACAGGTCCGCGACGCGAACGCCGCCCGGGCCTTCCGCGTACAGGGTGTATTTCACCGTGCCCAGGGTCTGAGGATAGTGGGTCCAGGAGCCGTACACCGGCGCATCCGCGTCCAGGGGCGCGCCGTTGGCCAGCAGACGCACGCGCTGGACATCGCCTCGCACATCCCAATGGAGTTGCACAGGTTGGCCCAGCGTCACCTGGTCGGGCGGATTTGCGGTGAAACTGACGATATCGGGCGGATTGACGACGGAAACGGCGATGGTGAGGCTGGTGGTTTGGCGAGCGCCGTCGGGCAGGATGACGCCGAGGATATAGGTGGCGGTCTGGGTGGGGCAGACTTCTTTTTCGCCCTGGGCGGGAACCTCCTTGCCCTGCCAGTCTTCACCCTCTTCGAACAGATAGGTTTCACTGACGCCCTGCGCATTCCAATAGAGGTTGGTGCACGCGCCCTGTTGGATGTGGGTGCTATCCGCGGTGAGCTGAATGATGGGCGCGGGCGTGGCGGTGGGCGCGAGGGTGGGCGTGGGCATGGGCGTGGCGGGCGCGGGGACTTTGATCCCCACCCACAGTTCGGCGAAATCCTGGCCCTGGGCGTTGAACAACCGCCAGAAGCCCTGATACGGGCCAGGCTCCCCGGGCGCGATCAGGTCGAGCGCCAGGTCGTAGGTCTCGCCCGGATGGACCTCGCGGTCGAGATAGATGCGTTCGCCGCTCATGTCGGCGCCCGGTTTGTTGCCCCCCACGAAGTCCAGATAATAGTCGGTGGTCCAGGTGCATGCGCCCACATTTTTGACCCGCCATTCCTTAGTGAAGGGGGTTCCCGGATCGACCTGGGGCGGGCGTTTCATATTCTTGTCGTCGTAGGTCAGGTCCGCGATCCACTTCATCTTGTCGGTGCAGGGGGGCGCGGGCGTAACCATGGGCTCGGCGGCCGCGGGGGCGAGGGGCAGATACCGCTGCTGAAGCTGAGCTATGACGTCCTCCTGGGCGAGCTGAGTCAGGGCCTCATTCAGTTTCGCCAGGAGGTCATCTGCGCCTTTTGGCGCGGCAATGCCATATTCTTGCGTGTAGAGCCCCGTGGCCGCGATCTCCACGCCGATGAAACGGTATCGGGCGCTGTTGCGCAGGGCCTTCACATAGTCATTTTCCTGCCGGGTGACTTTCGCATCGGGACAGAGTTTCTGGGTGAGGGCGATCTTCCCGATCTTGAGCCTGTCGCCCTGGACCGAATAGGTCGTGGAGAAGGCGTTGCAGCCCGCGGATCCCGCCAGGCGCTCTTTACCGAAACGGACGGTGAGCTGGGTGGTGGGCAGAGGCAAGCCCTCGCGTTCGGGCTTGCCAAAGGAGAGGAGTTCCCAATCGGTGAATTGGAGGGGATTGCGGCGCACGGCCCGGAATTTGAGGGCGTCAAGGCCGCCGTTGTAATAGAGGATGAGCCGATCCTGCTGGATTTCGCCGCGAGTGACGCCCGCCAGTGCGGTTAGATAGGCGGCCTCCATGCTGTTGGCGAGGGGATCGCAGGCTTTCATCGTGGCGGTTCCCAGTTCAAACCGCACAGCGTCGCCGTCCACCGCGGCTTTGCCTGTGTAGTTGTTGCATCCCGAGGAGCCAGAGACCTGACCATCCTTGCCGATGGCGAGGGTGACTTCGACCGACCCGGGCGCGGGGACGGGCTGGGATATCGGCCCGTAGGCGTAGAGCTTCCAGGTGATGTTCGTCAGGTCCACCACGGGCTGGGCGCGAAAGATCAGTGTGACGTTGCCGTTGGGGTCCATGAAGATCAGGGAGTCGCCCTCGATCCAATAGGCTTCAGACTTGCGCAGATCGATCAGGAATTGGTTTTCCTGCTCCATGACGCCTTCGGGCTCGGCGCAGGTCTTGCGGGTGATGATGGGCGGAGTGATGCGGATGCCTTTTTCCTTGATCAGGTAGTCCGCGGCATAGGTATTGCATCCGGCGCTGCCCTTGATCACAGCGTCATCGATGACCGCGGTGATGTTGACGCCTGTGAGCGTAGGAGCCAGCTTGCCTTCCCCATCCACATAGGAGGTAAGAATCCAGGGCGTGCCCTGGAGGGGTTTGTCGACCAGGGGGCGATAGGTGAGGGTGACCTTGCCCCGTTTATTCAACAGTTGCAATTTGCCGCGCGCCTGACGGGCCAAGTCCTCTGCGGTGAATGCATCTGCCATGACCAGGTCCGCCTCGCCCGAGACCAGCGCAGTCAGGGCCTGATCGATGTCCGCATAGAGGCGAAGGCGCTCCGCGGGAAGCGCGCCCGCATCCACCTGCGACAACAGCCAATCACCGAAAATCGTCCCGCTCTCCGCGGCGATGGTCCCCTGGGCTAGATCCTCGACGGAGGCAATCTCCCCCAGGTCCGCGTCGGCATTGGCCAGCAGTGCGACGCCGCCCGTGAGATAGGGTTGGGTGAAGGCGACGCGCTGGGCGCGCTCGGGGGTGATGGCGATGCCGCCCACAGCGACATCCACATCACCCGCCTGCACCCTATCGAACGTCTCCTCGAAGGGCATATCCTGGAAAATGACCTCCACTCCCAGTCGCTCCCCGATGGCTTTCATCAGGGCGATGTCGAACCCATCCCATTGACCGTTCGAATCGTAATAGGTGAAGGGGGGATAATTGGCGGAGACGCCGACGACCATGACGCCTTTCGCTTTAATGCGCTGCCAAAGCGCCTTGGTCTCTGTCGGAGGCGGCGACGTGATGGGGACTTGCGTGGGCGCGACTGTCGGCGCTGCGTGAGTCGCGGTGGCCAGAGCTTCGGGAAGCGGCTCGGGCGTGCCGCTCGGCTCCAATTGCCAGGTCACGCATCCGGCCAAAGCCATCACGCCCATGATGAGGATGAGGATGGAGAGCGTCAGAGGTTTTGGGATTGTTCGTCGCATGGAAATGCTCCTTTATGGATGGATGGGTATTCTCCCAGCCCCAATT
>DUEQ01000430.1 GCA_011192085.1 Caldilineae bacterium | reverse complement strand
CTCCTAAACCCCGGTTCTGCTGACCGGGGTTTTTTGTGGGAAGAAAAAAGTGCGACGCACTGAAAACGAGCTCCGCCAGACGTGATCCTTTCGTTGTCACGATGGGATCCGCGTATGAACTCATTTCAAGTGCGTCGCACTTGGCCTTGCGCTTAGAAATCGACAGTGCCGAAGGTGAGGGCTTTCTTCACCTCGCCGATGGCCTTGGTGATGTCGATCTCGCGAGGACAGGCCTCCACGCAGTTGAACGCGGTGCGGCAGGCCCAGACGCCGAAGCGATCGTTGAGGATCTGCAGGCGCTCGGCCGTGCCCTTGTCGCGGGAGTCGAAGATCCAGCGATGGGCCTGGACGATGGCGGCCGGGCCCACATATTGCCCATTGGCCCAGAAGGAGGGACAGGAGGTGGTGCAGGCCGCGCAGAGGATGCACTTGGTGGTGTCGTCGAACCGGGCCCGATCCTCGGGGCTTTGCAGCCGCTCGCGGGTGGGCGGCGGATCGGGGTTGATGAACCAGGGCTCCACCGCCTTGTAGTGGGCGAAGAAGGGCTCCATGTCCACCACCAAGTCCTTGATGACCTTGAGACCGCGGATGGGCTCGACGGTGATGGTCGGCATCACGTCTCGCACTAGGGTCTTACAAGCCAGGCGATTGTGGCCGTTGATGACCATAGCGTCGGAGCCGCAGACGCCGTGAGCGCAGGAGCTGCGCAGGGTGAGAGTCCCGTCCTGATACCACTTGATACGGTGAAGCACATCCAGCACCTGGGCGGTCTCCTCGATATCCTTGACCTCGTAGGTCTGCCAATGCGGTTGCTCATCCACATCGGGATTGAACCGCAGGATTTTGACTGTGACATTGACTTTTGCCATGACGCTTTCTCCCAGCAGATTAGTAAACGCGTTTGATGGCCGGATACTTGTAGGCGCCGTCCGGGTTCTTAATACGGCGGGTGGGCTTGTAAGCCAGTTTCACCGTGCCGTCGGGCTGTAGCCAAGCCAGGCTGTGCTTCATCCAATTTTCGTCATCCCGGTCGGGATAATCATCCCGGGCATGTGCGCCGCGGGATTCCGTGCGGTTGGCGGCCGCCGCTGCGGTGACCAGAGCCAGATCGAGCAGATTGCCCAATTCCCAAGCCTGAAGCAGCTCGGTGTTGAAGGTCTTGCCTTTGTCCTGGATGCCAATATGCTTGTAGCGTTCACGCAACGCCTGAATCTTCTCCACCGCCTCGTCCAGCAATTCCTGGGTGCGGAACACACTGACATTGTCCGTCATGATTTGTTGCAGTTCCGCCTTGAGTTTGACTGGATGTTCGTTGCCGTCATTGGTGCGGATGTGATCCAAGGTCTCTGCGATCTCCTGGCCCGCATTCTCGGGTAGCGGCGCCCAATCAGCCTCATTCTTGCAGTATTGGGCCATATGCTTGCCCGCGGAGCGGCCAAAGACCACCAGGTCAAGCAAGGAATTGGTTCCCAGACGGTTGGCGCCGTGGGCGCTGACGCAAGCGCATTCGCCCGCGGCGTAGAAGCCGGGCAGCGGCGTTTCTTTTTCATCAATGAGGACCCGACCATGAACATCGGTGGGGATGCCGCCCATGGCGTAGTGGGCTGTGGGCTGGACCGGCATGGGGTCTTTCACTGGATCGACACCCAGGTAGGTCTTGGTGAAGTCCGCGATGTCGGGCAGTTTCTGGCGCACGTAATCCGCGTCAATGCGGCGAGGTGTGCCGTCAGGGTTACGGATATCGTCGCGCTCGAAGTAATAATTCACCGTCTCAGGTCGGATATCCAGCCACACCCAATCTTCGCCGTTGATGCCCCGGCCCGCCTTCACTTCCAGATAGATGGCGCGGGATACCACGTCACGGGAGGCTAGATCTTTCACTGTGGGGGCATAACGATCCATGAAGCGCTCCCCCTCGTTGTTGATGAGGACGCCGCCCTCCCCGCGCACGCCTTCGGTGATGAGGATGCCCATGCCGCGGATGCCGGTGGGATGGAACTGGTAGAATTCCATATCCTCCATGGGGATGCCGCGACGGAGGGCGATGGCGTTGCCGTCGCCCGTATAGGAGTGGGCGTTAGACGTGATCTTCCACATGCGCCCGAAGCCGCCCGTGGCGAAAAGCACAGCCTTGGCGTGGAAGATATGCAGCTCGCCTGTGGCGATCTCATAGGCCGCCACGCCCGCGACCTTGCCGTCGTTGAGGATCAGGTCCACGACCTGGAATTCGTCATAGAAGTGAACGTTATTCTTGATGCACTGCTGATAAAGGGTTTGCAAAATCATGTGGCCGGTGCGGTCCGCGGCGTGCGCGGCCCGGCGCACCGGTTTCTTGGTCATGTTGTTCGTGTGGCCGCCGAAGGGGCGTTGTGAGATCTTGCCATCGGGCGTGCGGTCGAAGGGCAGGCCCATGTGCTCCAGCTCGATGACCACATCGATGGCCTCGCGGCACATGAATTCGATCTCAGGTTCGTCCCCCATCCAGTCTGCGCCTTTCACCGTGTCGTAGGCGTGCCATTCCCAATGATCTTCTTCCAGATTGGCCAGGGCTGCGCCGATGCCGCCCTGGGCGGCGCCCGTGTGGGAGCGGGTGGGATAGAGCTTGGAGATGACCGCGGTGTCCACACTTTTGCTGGCGTAGAGAGCAGCCATCAACCCCGCGCCCCCTGCGCCAACGATGACTGCTTCGTGCTTGTGGTATTGCATCATTCTTGCTCCTTGTCCTTAGCCAGTGAAGGAGAAAACGGTGTAAGCGCCCATGGCAATGACGACCAGATAAATGACCAACAAGAGCGCCTTGAAGAAAACATTCCAGCCGGCCCGATGGATGTAATCATCCACCACCCAGCGCAGGCCATTGAAGCCGTGGGTCAGGGCGAAGACCAACAGGGCGATGTCGTACGACTTCCAGAAGGGGCCCCAGGAGCCGGTCCAGCGATTGGCCACCACATCGTACGTGATGTTCTCCACCTGAATGTAGACGTGCATCAACAGCAGGTGGAAGACCGCGATGAGCAGCAGCACGACGCCGCTGATGCGCATGAAGAACCAGGCCCAGGTTTCGAAGCCGCCGGCGAATTTATACTTGCTAAGTTCCACTTGATGACGTTCCATAGGGTTGGCCTCCTATCGCAAACCGAAAATGGGGGCCAGGGTGAACCAGGCCGCGATGAGAGAGAGGGGCAGCACCACAACCCAAACCAAGACCCACAAAGTCCGTTGCACATGGCTGCCGGGCGCCCAGAAGTCCACAATAATCACCCGAAGCCCGTTGAAAGCATGGTAAATCACCGAAAAGATGAGAAAAACTTCCAACAGTCGCATCACTGGATTG
>DUEQ01000043.1 GCA_011192085.1 Caldilineae bacterium | reverse complement strand
GGAGAAGAGATTATGTATCTTTCCCCCACCGAACTGTTGTTGATAGCGTTTACCCTGTTCCTGGGGTTGGCTGTGCTTTTCGCGGTGGTCTATGCAGCCATTCGTCTGGCCATGAAGGGTCAGAGCCAGGTCAACGCCGCTCCCGTGTTGGAGTCTCAGGATCAGTCCGAGGCTTCGCCCGAGCCCGAACCCCGTCCCGCCAGCGTCGAAAATCCCCCCATTAAGCACGCGTTCGACTTCTCGGACGACAACCTGACCATGATTCTGGAGATGCCCGCGTCGCTGCTGGAGGATGACGAGGCCCTGGCCGAGGGCTGGGTGGATGTGGTGAGCTGGGCGCGAGTGACCTATCGGGAGATTTTGGAAAGGCGGTTGGCTGAGAGCCAGACAGCGGACGAGGACGCGGCGGCCGCAACCGAGCCCAAATTGTCGGGCGAGGAGCTGGAAGCCTCCCTCAAGCGCCTGCACGACGCCGCAGAGCGCCGCCGCGAGCTGCGGATGCTGCTGAACGAAAAACAGGCGTCATAAACGCTGAAAATGAGGGTCGCACGTGGTAGGTAGCAGGTGGCAGGTGGAGCTGCGCAAGCTAACTTGCCCCACGCGACCTGTTACCTGCAAACCATGGATACGGCCAATCTGGCGCGAATTTAACTTTTCACTACTTGTCAGTCTTGGCCCACGTTGGCCCCAAAGCGCCTTTGCAAACCAAGTCAATGCTATCTTCGAGGCATCCATGCCTAACGCGAAGCACGCCAAGCCCTACTACACCATCCACGACCTGCCCGAGGGCGCGCGACCGCGGGAGCGTCTGGCCCGGCTGGGACCCCAGGCCCTAAGCGACGCGGAGCTCATCGCTATCATACTCCGCAGCGGAGCGCAGGGCGTCAACGTCATCGATATGGCCACTGACCTGATGCGCTATTACCGCACGCTGCCCGCGTTGGCCCAGGTCAGCTTCACCGATTTACAACGGCATCGCGGGGTGGGCGCGGCCAAGGCCGCACAGATCATGGCCGCCATCGAGCTGGGGAGGCGGGTGATGCGGGCCGCGCCCGAGAGTCGTCCGCGGGTGGATTCGCCCGAGAGCGTGGCCCGCCTGCTCCTGAGCGAACTGGCATACACGGACCAAGAGCATGTCAAGGTCGTGCTCATCGACTCCCGCAACCAGGTCATCGCTACCCCCACCATCTACAAGGGCACCCTGAACACGACCACCATCCGCATCGGCGAGATCTTCAAAGAGGCCATCCGCCGCAACGCCGCGGCCATCATTGTGGCCCACAATCATCCCAGCGGCGACCCCACGCCCTCGCCCCAGGACGTCATCCTCACGCGGCGGATCGTGGAGGCGGGCCGGCTGCTCAACATCGATGTGCTGGATCATCTCATTCTGGGCCATGACCGCTGGGTGAGCATGAAGGAGCGACGGCTGGGATTCACGTGAGGCGGACGGGATGAGCTGGCAGGCGCTGTTCACCGCGGCCGCGCTGCTCATCAGCGTGAGCCTGATCGCGAGCGGACGGTTTCCCATGGATTGGGTGGCGTTGGGCACGCTCGCCGCGCTCTATCTGGCCGGGATCATCACCCCGGATCAGGCCCTGGCCGGGTTCTCCGCCCCAGCCACCATCACCCTGGCCGGAATCTATGTGGTGTCGGGGGGATTGCGGCGGTCGGGCGCCATTGCGCTCATCGGACAGTGGATGCTGGATGCCGGGGGAAGGTCGCCAGGCAGGCTTTCGGGCTTGCTGTATGGCGTGGCTGGCCTATTCTCCGCCTTCATGGCCAACCTGGCCGCGCTGGTGATTCTGCTGCCCCTGGGCTATCGACTGAGCCGCGCAGCCAAGATACCTGTGGGCAAGCTGTTGCTGCCCGTGGCCCTCTTTACCTCCTTGGGCGGCTATCTCACCCTGCTGGGCACGCCCCCCAACCTCATCGCCGCGGACCTGCTGCAACAACGGGCGGGCGTCTCCCTGGGGCTGTTCTCCATCGCCGTGGTGGGGATGCCAACGTTCCTCTTCGCCCTGGCGTGGGTGGCTGGGTTCGGCCATAGATTACTGCCCAGCACAGGCGAACGCCCCATGCAGGTGGGGCCCAACTTGCAGGAATTGAGCAAGACCTACAAGGTCGACGACCTGTTTTATCGCCTGCGGGTGCGGGCAGGCTCCGACCTGGCGGGCAAGCGGTTGCGGGATCTGGACTTGCGAACGCGTTGGGAGGTGAATGTGGTGGGCGTGGCCCGGCCCGGCGGCGCTCCCTTCCGCCCCTGGCCCGACCTGCAACTGGAGGAGAATGATGAGATCATCGTCCAGGGCCAACGGGCGAACATCCTGCAACTGGCCTCCATCCATCATCTTGAACCCAAAGGCTCGGTCACTCTGGTGGACCTGGCCCGGCTCACCCCCGCGCAACTGGAACTGGCCGAGATCCTCATCCCCCCTTACGCCTCCTTGGTGGGAAGGACTCTTCAGGAGATCCAGTTCGCCAAGACCTACGGCTTGAATGTGCTGGCCATCCTGCGGGAGGGCGTGGCCTCGGCCAAACGTCTGGCCAATACGCCGCTGCAACCGGGCGACCGATTGCTGGTGGAGGGGGCGCCCCGGCAGATTCAGGCGTTGCGCAAGGACGCCGACATCATTGTGCTCTCCCAACTGGGCCCGAAGCTGGAGGACATTGTGGAGCGCCGATCCTATCTCATGCTGGGCATTTTAGGCGGCGTCATGCTGTTCAGCCTGCTGCCCTGGGGATCTTTGCCGATGGCCGCGCTTCTGGGCGCGTTGCTGACCGTCATCGTGGGGGCCAGCGACTCGCGGGAGGCGTATGAGGATGTGGATTGGGGGATCGTCATCTTCATCGCCGCGTTGCTGCCTCTGGCCACGGCCATGGAGAATTCGGGCCTGGCCGCGGGGCTGGGGGATTTCCTGCTGCGGTTTCTGGCGCCCCTTTCGCCCTACGCGCTGCTGGCCGCGCTGTTCGCTATCAGCGTCCTTCTTACCCAGGCTCTGCCCAACTCCCTCCTGGCTTTGATCCTCACGCCCATCGCCATTTACATCGCCCAAAGCGCGGGGCTGCGGCCCGAACCCCTGGTCATCGCGGTCATGGCGGGCGTCAGCGCCTCCTTCCTCACCCCCATCACCGACGTCATCGCCATCCTGGTGAGGGCGCCGGGCCGATATGCGTTCAAGCACTATGTGTTGCTCAATCTGCCCATTGTCGTGGTCATGGGGCTATCCGTCATCTTCCTCGCGCCCTTGGCGTGGCCGTGGTAAACCTCCGGGAGGTGACGTTACCTCTTGATCTTGAAAATTTGTGTGCATCCCGATTCACAATCTGGCGGGTTTGGCGCTTGAATCGCCGTCGGGTCACGGATCCGGCTCTGGACGTCGTGGAGAATCGTGATCGCCTGAGATTCCGCCGCCACCTCCCGGAGGTTTTAGTCTTTTAACGCCCGACGGAAGGCCGCGATGTTCCTTTCCACCGTGGCCCGGTCGTTGAAGATGGCCGAGCCCGCCACGATCACATTCGCTCCAGCCTCCACCACCTCCCGCACGTTATCTGGTTTTACCCCGCCATCCACCTCGATGTCCACACGCGCCAGCTCGCGGGCATCGAGCATCTCTCGCAGCCGGGCGATCTTCGCCGTGCTGGTGGGGATGTAGCTCTGTCCGCCGAAGCCCGGATTCACCGACATAATCAGGATTTGATCCACGTAAGGCATGATCTCCTCCAGCGTGACCAGCGGGGTGGCGGGGTTCAGGGTCACGCCCGGCTTCGCGCCCAGCTCCCGGATCTGCTGGATGGTGCGGTGGAGGTGGGGACAGGTCTCCACGTGCACAGTGAGGATGTCCGCGCCAGCCTGTGCGAACGCGGGCAGCAGGCGTTCGGGCTGCTCGATCATGAGGTGCACGTCCAGGGCCAGGTCGAGTTCGTCCGCGAGGGGGCGCAGGGCCCGAACGACCACCGGGCCCATGGTGAGGTTGGGCACGAAGTGGCCGTCCATGACGTCGATGTGGATGTAGGATGCGCCTGCGGCCGCGGCCTCGCGCACTTGCTCGCCCAAACGGGCGAAATCCGCCGAGAGGATGGAGGGGGCGAGGATGATGGGTTTAGGGGGCATGAGGGGGCAGTGTTCAGTAGTCAGTGAGCAGTAATCAGTCTAGTGGCGGGCTCACTCGCGCCTATGCCCGTGAAAATGGAGACGCAGATTGGAAAGATGCTTCGCAAAATCCGAGGTCT
>DUEQ01000429.1 GCA_011192085.1 Caldilineae bacterium | reverse complement strand
TTCGGATTTGGAATTTTTGTAGTACAATACCCCTGTGCTCAATCTCCTGGCCATCTTCAGCCAATTCAACTGGGTCAGCGCCATCGACATCCTGCTGGTGTCGCTGGTCTTTTACGCTCTGCTGCGCTTCTTCGCCCGCACGCAGGCCGTGTTGCTGTTGCGCGGGCTGCTCATCGTCTTCCTTGTGGTGGCCCTGGCCGGGAGCGTCTCCGAGCTCACCGCGTTCAACTGGCTGGTGCGCACCACCAGCCTCGCCATCCTCGTGGCCCTGCCTGTCATCTTCCAGCCCGAGCTGCGACGCGCGCTGGAACGGGTGGGGCGCACGCGCATGTTTTTCGGACGTCAGCGTCGCGACACCGCGCATTCCAAGATCATCAGCGAGCTCATCGCCGCGGTGACGCGTATGTCGAAGCTGCATTATGGCGCCATCATCGTATTGGAGGATTCCGTCATCCTCGATCCATACATCGAAACTGGCGTGCCCATTCACGCCACCATCAACCGGGAGCTCCTGATCACCATCTTCTACCCGGGCACCCCTCTGCATGATGGCGCGGTGATCCTCCGGGGAGAGGAGATCGTGGCCGCGGCCTGTGTGCTGCCTCTCACTCAGCGCCCCTTGCCCGACACCTCCCTGGGCACCCGGCATCGGGCCGCGATCGGCGTCACCGAGGACACCGACGCGCTGACGGTGGTGGTCAGCGAGGAGACGGGCGCGATCTCGGCCGCGCGCAACGGGCGGCTGGCCCGACGGCTGGATGAAAAACGACTGCGCTTCATCCTGGAGCGTTTCTACGAGGCCCGGCGCGACCTGTTCGAGGCGGAGGAGACGATATGAGCGAGTTCGATCTGGACGTCCCCCGCTCGGTGTGGCTCGACCGCCTGGGCTCCTTCTTCCTGGCGCTGATCCTGGCCGTCATCGTGTGGGTGGTGGCCATGCAGCAGCAAAACCCCATCATCACCGTGCTGGTGCAAAATGTGCCAGTGAGCGTGCGCAACATGCCCGAGGACCTGGTGTTCGATGAGGATCAACCCGATCTACCCGACGCCGTGGACCTGCGGGTGCGGGGGCCCCAGGGCCTGCTCAACACCCTGGCTCCCACCGACTTCAAGGCTTATATCGACCTCAGCGACGCGCATCCGGCTGCGCAGGAAGTGAAGATTCAGGTGGATTATTCCCTGGTGGGCGTGGATGTGCTGGATATCTATCCCGACGCGGTGATGGTGAAGCTCAACCGCAAGGTCGAGAAGAACGTCCCCGTCCGCGCCAACCTCATCGGCGACCCCCCTTTCGGCTATATGGCGGCCACGCCCATCATCACGCCCACCACGGTCATCGTGCGCGGACCTGAACCCAAGGTGGAGAAGGTGGTCCAGGCGCAGATCTCTGCCCGGCTCACCGACGCCCGGGAGGATGTGCGGGTCACCGATTTCGTTACCCTGCGCGACGCCAACGGCCTGGTCATCTCGGGCGTTCAGGCGGACCCGCCCACCGTGACCATGGTCGTGCCCATTGTTCAGCGCCAGGGGTTCACCGAGAAGACGGTGCTGCCCAAGGTGCGAGGACAGCCCGCGGCCAACTATCGCATCACTGGCATCACCGTCACCCCAGCCACGGTCACGCTGTTCGGCGACCCCGACACCCTCAACGAGATGCCTCCCTTCGTGGAGACCGCGCCTGTGGATATCAGCGACGCCACCGAGGATATCGAAGAGCGGGTGGCGCTGGTGTTGCCCGAGGCCGTGGCCGTGGTCGGCCAGCAGGCTGTGGTCGTCCACGTGCAGATCGAGCCCATCGAGGGCAGCCTCACCCTGACTCTGCGGCCCCAGGTGCAGGGTTTGAATCCCGATCTCAAAATCGATGATGTCTCGCCCCGCACCATTGATGTGATCCTGCAAGGCCCGCTGCCCAAGCTGCAATCCCTGACCGCAGATGTCAATGTGAAGGCCGTGCTCAACCTCTCGGGCCTGGAGGAGGGCGCGCATACCACCATTCCCATCATCATCGTGCCCGAAGGCATCTCGGTGCAGACGGTGCTGCCCGAGTCGGTCCAGGTGACCATCGTCATCAAACCCACGCCCACGCCAATGCCCATGGTCACCCCCACGCCCTCCATCACCGCCACCATCACGCCCAAGGCCGGAGCGACCAGCACCCCCGCGCCGACAACGTCACAATAGCTTTCACAACAAGACATAACGTTTGGCGTTTTACGCTTAACGCCGGCGGCGAACGCCATCGTATAAGATGACGTCGTTACAAGTGAAAAGTGAGGTCGGTTCGCCGCGATTCAATAGAAATTCATTGGTAACCCTATGTCTAGACATAAACCAAAGCCCATCGTCGCCCTGGTGGGGCGGCCCAATGTGGGTAAATCCACCCTCTTCAATCGACTCATCGGTCGCAGGCAGGCCATTGTGGAAGATCTGCCCGGCACGACGCGCGATCGGCTCTATGGCGACGCGGCATGGGCGGGCAAGTCCTTCATCGTGGTGGACACGGGCGGCATCGAGCCTCTGAAGGAGCGGGGGGGCAAGGTCGTCTCCGCATCCTACGATCCCCTGGCCGCTGCGTCCAAGGGCTTCGTGGCCGAGATCCGCAGCCAGGCGGAACTGGCCATTGAGGAAGCGGATGTCATCCTCTTCCTGGTGGACGCGAAGGAAGGGTTGACCGCGGCCGATGAGGAGGTCGCGGCCATGCTGCGAGATACGGACAAGCCGGTCATTTTGGCTGCAAACAAGGCCGACAACGCGGCACGGCGCATGAACGCGTTGGAGTTTTACGCCCTGGGCCTGGGCGATCCCTATCCCATTTCCGCGTATCATGGCACGGGCACAGGTGATCTGCTGGATGTCATCGTGGCGCACCTGCCCGAGGCCCCAGTCGAGGAGGAGGAAGAGGAGGAGGCTCTGCGCATCGCCATCGTGGGCCGCCCCAATGTGGGCAAGTCCTCGCTGTTGAACGCGCTGTTGGGGCAGGAGCGGGCCATCGTCAGCGACATCGCGGGCACGACTCGGGACGCGGTGGACACCTATCTCACCTGGGACGGCCAGAAGGTCATCTTGGTGGATTCTGCAGGCATTCGCCGCCGCGGGCGCATCGAGCGCGGCATCGAGAAGTACAGCGTCATGCGGGCGCTGCGGGCCATTGGCCGCTCCGACGTCGTGCTGTTGGTGCTGGACGCGACCGAGGGGGTTACCGCCCAGGATGCGCACATCGGCGGCTACATTTTGGAGGAGGGACGCAGCCTCATCATCGTCGTCAATAAGTGGGATGCCATCGAAAAGGATACGCACACCATGGCGGAATACAACAGACGGCTGCGGGAGGAGCTCAAGTTCCTGGATTATGTGCCCGCGCTCTACGTGTCCGCGCTCACCCGCCAGCGGGTCAATCAAATCATTCCGGCCGCGCTGCGAGTGAAAGCGCAGCGGGAGACGCGCATTCCCACGGGCGAGCTCAACCGTCTGTTGCAAGACGCCATGGCGGCCAATCCGCCCAAGGCGTTCAAAGGTCGTCAGGCCCGGTTCTATTATATCACCCAGGCCGATATCGACCCGCCCACCTTTGTCTTCTTCGTGAATGATCCGCGGGCGGTGCATTTCACCTATGAGCGCTATCTCGAAAATCGCATTCGCGAGCGCTTCCCCTTTGAGGGCACGCCCATCCGTCTGAAATTCAAGGGCAAGGAGCGCAGGAAAGGGTGATGAGACGATTGCCACCCTGGCCGCAGCTCGCCACCCTGGCGGTTTTCGCGTTGTCGCTGGGCTATCTGGCCTGGTTGGGATGGGGAATGCTGCCCCAGAATGCGAAGGATGACCGGGGTTTCAACGGCGAGCGGGCCATGAGTTGGGCTCAGGCTCAATGTGACATCGGGCCCCGGCCTGCGGGTTCGGACGCGGTCGCGCTGACGGGCGAGATGATCATCAAGCAGCTCGAAGATAGGGGCTGGAAGACTCGCGTCCAGGCCTTCGAGTATCGGGGCCTCGCCCTGCGCAACATCGTGGCCATGGCCGGAGATGCAGGGGACGGGGAGCCGTTGCTGATCATCGCCACCCACTACGACACCCGCCAGCGTTCCGACCGGGATCCTGATCCGGACAAACGCACGGAACCCACCCTGGGGGCCAATGACGGCGCGTCGGGCGCGAGCGTGTTGCTGGAACTGGCCCGAGCGCTGGACAAGGAACGGTTGCAGCACCAGGTGTGGCTGGCGTTTCTGGATGGCGAGGCCAACGCGGGCCTGCCCGATTGGGCGATGGGCGTGGGCGCGGGAAAGCTGCTTGAGGCTGTCCAACCAGACGCTTTCATCTATCTCAATTTGGTGGGCGGTGAGAACGCCCATTTTCCCAGAACAGCCCCGGCCGCCGATTTGCTTCAGGAGCAGCTTTGGTCGGCGGCAGCGCGGCTCAGGATGAACGACATCTTTGTCGATGAGAAAGGGCCCGCCATCGAAGACGCCCATGCGGTCTTCCTCAACGCGGGCGTTCCCTCGGTTGGCATCCTCCAGCCCGACTATCCCTACTTCCGTACGACTCGCGATGACTGCAAGCGTCTGGACAAGGCCTCGTTGCACGCCGTGGGCGCGCTTCTCGAATTCTATCTTGAGGACGGAAACTTTCTCACTGTCGCCCCGGCGCTGAAGTAAGGGGAAAAACCTTGGATCACACTTCCTTCAGCCCATGAATCATCCTTCTTCTTAACTGCCATGCCCCAGGAACCTATCCAACTTCAACCGATCATCGAGCGCGGCCTGCTGGTTGGCGTGGCCTTCAAGGGGATGCCCTCCCTCTTTTCCTTGGAGGATAGCTTGGATGAGCTGGCCCGTCTGGCCGAGACCGCGGGCGTGACTGTGGTCGGGCGCATGACCCAGACCCTGGACAGACCCAACCCCGCCACCCTCATCGGCAAGGGCAAGCTGGAGGAGCTGGTGCACCGGGTAAAGGAGGAGGATATCCAAGTGGTCATCTTCGATGAGGAGCTCAGTCCGCGCCAGCAGCGGGAGATCGAAAAGGCCATCGCCGATGAGAACGTCAAAGTCCTCGACCGCACTGCGCTCATCCTCGACATCTTCGCCCAGCACGCCCATACGAAAGAGGGCGCATTGCAAGTGGAACTGGCCCAATACGAATACAGGCTGCCTCGACTCACCCGAGCCTGGACGCATCTGGCCCGACAAGCAGGCGGCCGCGCGGGCGGAGCCGCCGGCGGGGTGGGGGTGCGCGGGCCGGGCGAGACTCAGCTCGAGATCGACCGGCGGGAGATCGGACGCAAGATCGCACAGCTCAAGCGGGAGCTGGCGGAGGTGCGGGCGCATCGGGAGCGTTATCGCGCCCGTCGTCGTGAATCCCATTTGCCGCTGGTAGCTCTGGTGGGCTATACCAACGCGGGCAAATCCACCCTGCTCAACGCACTCACCCCGGCCCGAGTGCTGGCCGAAGACAAGCTCTTCGCCACCCTGGATCCCACCACCCGCAAGATGACTCTGCCCTCGGGTCGGGAGGCCCTCATCACCGATACGGTTGGGTTCATTCAAAAGCTGCCCACCGACCTGGTGGTCGCATTTCGGGCCACGCTGGAAGAGATCCTGGAGGCAGACCTCATCCTGCACGTGGCGGACGCGTCACACCCCAATGCACTGGGACAGGCCCTGACCGTGGAGGAGGTCCTGGACGAGCTAGGCGCAGCGCACATCCCCGTGGTCATGGCCTTCAATAAGATCGATCTTCTACCCGATGGGCAGCTTCCCGCCGAACTCCGGGAGGACTACCCCGACGCGTCGGCTATTTCCGCGCTTAAGCGCGTGGGCCTCGACGCGTTGCTGGCCCGCATCGAGGCCGAACTCATCGCCCGCATGCTGCCCATCAACGTCTTCATTCCTTACGAGCAGGGCGAGTTGGTGGACATGTTCCACACTTACGGCGTGGTGGAGAAGGCAACGCATGAAGCGGACGGCGTTCGCATCCGCGGTCGGTTGCCAGCGACCCTGATCGGGCGCTTCGAATCCTACGAACATCGAGTGCCGGGCGGGCAATTTATGTAAAATAGAGGTGTCGATATAGGTGATCACTAGGCATCTTATGTTTAACTTAGCGTAAAACATCACCTTTTCTCGACATAA
>DUEQ01000428.1 GCA_011192085.1 Caldilineae bacterium | reverse complement strand
CGCGTCGAGATAATGGTGGGCGTGGAGTTAAACAATCGCCCTTATTGTCACCATTTCCGCCGAAATGGCAACTCCACCACACCCTTTCATCCTTGATCTTTCCGCGCGGACCCGCTATCCTTAGACCATCATGGGCCTGGCCGATCTGCACATTCACTCCACCTTCAGCGATGGCGTCGCCACCGTCGAGGCCATCCTCTATCACGCGTCCACCCACACCGACCTGGACGTCATCGCCATCACCGACCACGACACGCTGGAAGGGGCGTTGCTGGCGCTGGAGCTCGCGCCCAGATTTCGTGTGGATGTCGCTCCCGGCATTGAAGTGACCACCACAGAGGGGCATTTACTGGCCCTGTTCGTGACCGAACCTGTGGCTGCGGGGATGTCCTTTGTGGATACAGCCCGCCGCGTGCGGGAGATCGGCGGCCTGCCCATCG
This sequence comes from Caldilineae bacterium, assembly GCA_011192085.1. Classification (GTDB taxonomy): domain Bacteria; phylum Chloroflexota; class Anaerolineae; order J102; family J102; genus M2005. The sequence continues at coordinate 932 of DUEQ01000428.1, read as the reverse complement.
TCGCACACCCCTTTGACGCGCTGGCAAGCGGCGTCGGCGCCCGCCGCTTGCGTAGCATCCAGCGGGAGCATCCGGGCCTGCTGGCGGGCGTCGAGGTCATCAACGGATCGCTGCTCACGCCCGTGGGCAACGCGCGGGCGGAGCGCCTGCGCTGGGAGCTGGGATTGCCGGGCGTCGGCGGCTCGGACGCGCACCTGTTGGAGGACATCGGCGCGGGATACGCCATCTTCGCGGGGAAGACCGCGGCGGATTTGCGCGCAGCCCTGGAGGCGGGACATATCACCCCCGCGTTGCGCCAACGGGACAGCGCCTTCTATCGCCGGGCGTTGACTCGCTTCGCCCTGCGGGCGGGCCTGGGCTTGACAGACACCCTGGATGACCGGAGCGATGAGCCCCGCATCCGCATCCGCCGGGCGTGAATCCCTCACTCCTCCAGCATGACCTTCCCCCGCACCTTTTTGATCTCCGACCGCCGCCGCTTTTCCCGAAGACGTCGCTCCTTCGCGGCCTCGGGGGGCCGGGTGGGAATCCGCTTCTTGGGCGGTTGGGTCGCCTCGCGTAGCAACGCCATGAACCGTTCGATCACCGTCTGCTTGTTCTGCAATTGGGATCGTCGCTCGCCCGAGACCAGATGCAGCACGCCCTCCTTGTCAATGCGGCCCGCCAGGGCCTGTTCGATGCGATGACGCTGGGTTTTGGACAGGCTGGGCGAATGACGCACGTCCCATAACAGTTCGACTCGGGTTTCGGAGCGGTTGACGCGCTGACCGCCCGGCCCGCTGCTGCGCGACGCGCGGAACGTCAACTCCCCCATGGGGATGTGTAGGTTGTCTCGGATGTGCAAGATAGCGTCGTCATTCATGGCAATTCCCACTTTTTCAGGTATGATTGCGTAGTTTGCCATCGGCGTTCTCTTTGGAGTACGCCTGCCT
>DUEQ01000427.1 GCA_011192085.1 Caldilineae bacterium | reverse complement strand
CGTTCATGTGATGATGGTTACATGGATTAGGCGACGATCTCGAAGTTTCTCATCATGCCCATGTCTTCGTGTTCGAGATTGTGACAATGGTAGAGGAACAGTCCGGTGAAGTCGGCAAAGCGGCGAATGACCCGCACTCGTTCGCCCGGCATGACCAATACCGTATCTTTCCAGCCTTCATCCACAAAGCCCTGGCTGAGGCTTTCCCAGGCCGCGCGTCCCGCGCGATCGATCTGGCGATCCAGTATCTGGAATTGCTGGCCGTGCATATGAATAGGATGGGGTAACATACCGACGCCCATGCCGCTGCCGTTATTGATGAATTCCCATATCTCGGTGGTTCCCAGCTTGACGCGCTCTTCGGCCGCGACCGCGGTCATCTCGAAGGTGCGCCCATTTAGGGTCCAGCCGGTGGGAGGGCGCATGGTCAGGGCCACAGAGCGGGTGGTCACCGCTTCGTTGGCGGGGATGCGCTCGATGGTGGATAGGCGTTGGGGTAGTCGCGGACGCTCCGTGGATTCTTTGACAACGCGCACTGTGAGGATATCGAAGGCCGCACCTTGCTCCTGAGTCGTTCCGGCCATGCCGCCGCCCATCATGCCGCCGCGCATCATGCCGCCGCCCATCATGCCGCCACCCTCAGAAATAAAAGGAAGGCTTTGCAATACAATCTGGCTGCCCACAGGTCGGTCGCTGAAATCGACCCAAAGCTCGACGCGTTCGGCCGGGGCCAGGGTGATGTAAGGGCGCTGCACCGGCTTCTCCAGCAGCCCGCCATCGTTGCCGATCACGGTTAGGGGCGAGCCATCATCCCAGGCCAGTTTGTAGATGCGAGAGTTGGAACCGTTGAGCAGGCGCAAACGATAGGGGCGGGTCGCGACGTCCAGGGTGAAATCGGGCTTGCCGTTGACCAGAATTTGGTCGCCCAGAAAGCCCATCATGCGATCCATCATGCCGCCGGTCAGATAAGCCAGCTGATTGTTGGCGTCGAATAGGCGGTCTTGAATGACCAGAGGGATGTCGAATTCACCCGAAGGCAAGCCCAACGCTTGTTCCTCGTCGTCGCTCACCAGGAAGAACCCGGCCAAGCCCGCGTAGACCTGGGGTCCGGTGATCCCATGCGGATGGGGATGATACCAGTAGGTTCCGGCGCGGTTGAGGATCTGGAAATCGTATTGATAGCTTTCGCCGCGATTGATGGCGAAGCGCGGATGTCCATCCATGTCCGCGGGCACGTGTAGGCCATGCCAATGCACGATGGTCTCTTGCGCGATGTCGTTGGTAAAGTTCACGCGCAGGCGCTGGCCTTTTTTGATGCGGATAATGGGCCCGAGGTAGGTATCGGGCAAGGGTTGCAGGTGGGAAGGATCGCCTTTGAGCACCTCGCCCTGATATTGCCAGACCTGGGTGGCCGCGCCGGCAAAGAGAGAAACCGTGGTCGGGGTGGCCGTTAGCGCCAATTCGACATCCGCCTTGCCCGGCTTGGCCGCGGTTGTTGCGGACGCGGGCGCTGTGGCGGGGGCGGCGTCAGGCTTGGGTGTGGGAGAGGGATCCGGGCCAGGAGTGAGTACGTCGGCCGAGGGCGCGCACGCGGCCAACGCCGCTACTGCCAGTCCCGCTCCGCCCAGTCGTAGGAAGGCTCGTCGGGTCAGATGCTTTTTTTCGATCACAGTATTATTCTCCTTGATAGAGGTTTTTCTGATAACTG
>DUEQ01000426.1 GCA_011192085.1 Caldilineae bacterium | reverse complement strand
TCCAATGCAGTGCGATAGGCGTCAACGGATGCGCTTTTTGGTGATCAAAAACTTGTCCAGCGCCAGCAGATCGATGCCGCTGTTGCTGAAGGTGTTGTAAGCGTCAGCAGGCGAATTGACGATGGGCTCCCCGCGCAGGTTGAAGCTGGTGTTCAGCACGACAGGCACGCCCGTGGCCTGACCGAATTTACGGACGATGTGATAATAACGGGGATTCCACGCTTCGCGAATGGTTTGCAGACGCCCGCTGCCCCCCACATGGGTGGTGGCGGGGATGAGGTCCCATTTATCTCGCTTCACGGGCGCGACCATGAGCATGAAGCGGGGCAGGTATTGTTTCTCGGGCGACTGAATCTCGAAGAAATCGGACGCAGCTTCCTCCAGCACGACGGGAGCGAAGGGACGGAAGGGCTCGCGGAATTTGATTTTTGTGTTCACGATCTCCTTCATCTCCGCCCGCCGGGGATCGGCCAGAATGGAGCGATTGCCCAACGCCCGCGGGCCCCACTCAGTCCGCCCCTGATAAAGGCTGACAACCTGGCTCTGGACCAGCGCTTCAGCAATTCGCTGGGTCAGCGCCTCCTCATCCTCCACGTATTCGTAGGGGATGCTATTGTCTTCGAGGAAGGAGCGAATTTGGTCCTCACTGAAGGATTGGCCCCAATAAGCGTGCTCCATGACGAATTTGCGGGGCTGGCCCAACAGAACGTGATAGGCGTAGAGGGCCGCTCCCAGCGCGCCGCCATTGTCGCCTGCCGCAGGCTGAATGTAGATGTTCTCGAAGGGGCCCTCTCGCTGGATGCGCCCGTTGGCCACCGAATTCAGGGCCACGCCCCCTGCCATGACCAGGTTTTTGCTGCCGGTGATCTCATGGGCGTGACGCACGATGTTGAGAATGGCTTCCTCGGTGAAGCGTTGGATGCTGGCGGCCACATCCGCGTAATGTTGGTTTTGGCGGGCGATTTCCTCATCCCAGCCGGGGTAGTCCTTGTTAGGATGAGTCGCAAGGGTGTAGAAATCAGATTCGGGCCGGCGGGGTTCGCCGAAAAGTTGGATGAATTTATCGCTAAAGGTGCGGGTGGCGGAAT
>DUEQ01000425.1 GCA_011192085.1 Caldilineae bacterium | reverse complement strand
TGTCTTCCAGATGATTTTTTTCAGGGTGAATGGCCTGAACCAGAACGCCATTTTCGACCAATAGCCGATTGACGTACGCCGGTGATAATCTGGACGTCAGCCTGATTTGGATCGCGTTGCCCTCCACGCGATCCACCACAAAACCATCATGGGCGCTGAGCAGACTGATGGCCGAGATGACGTCATCGACGGTGAACCAGTGCGTGTTGGGCGTCACGGTCAGCGCGTCCAGCCAATCTTCTCGCACCATGCGGCCATGGTCGATGATGCCCACCCGATCGGCGATTTGCTCCACTTCGGAGAGGATGTGACTTGAGAGAAGAATGCTGACGCCCGCTTTTTTCAAATCCAGCACCAGTTGTCGCATATCCTTGACGCCATTGGGGTCCAGGCCGCTGGTGGGTTCATCTAGAATCAGCAGGCGGGGGGGGATGAGCAGCGCTCTGGCAATGCCCAGACGTTTTTTCATGCCGGTGGAGAAGCCGCCCACTTTGCGCTCGGCCGCATCAGTCAATCCCACTTGCTCCAGCTTCTCCCATAGTACTTGTTCCGAGAGTCTGCGCGCCCGCCGCCGGACGGAGAGCCGCAGGTTGTCGATGGCGCTGAGATGCGGGAAGAAAGCGGGCGTATCCACAAAGCCATCCAGTCCCTGGGCCGTCTCGGGGCGTCCCGGCATGATTTTTTTGCCGTTGAACTGGATTTCACCGCTGTCGGGCAGCAGTAACCCGAAAATGGTGGAGAGAAGCGTGGTTTTGCCAGCGCCGTTAGGCCCCAGCAGGCCATAGACTTCGCCCTCCTCGACAGACATATCCAATCTGTCGAGGGCGGTGAACGTCCCAAACCGTTTGGTTAGGCCGCGAATGGTGAGCAAATGCGTCATGATGCTTTCTGAATGGCTTGGCGGATGCCCATGAGGGTGGACAGGCGATAGATGGCGAATCCGACGATAACGCTATCGATGACAATCGGACGGTTGAGGGTGTGTGTGCCAGTTGTTGCCGTACGATATCGTTGCGCGACCCGTTGTCGCTCCTTCAACAACGCAGATTCGATCTGTTCAAACTGGGTGGGACGTGATTTGCTATTGGCGGCATGCCCATTGGCGGATGGACGACT
>DUEQ01000424.1 GCA_011192085.1 Caldilineae bacterium | reverse complement strand
GGTTTTGTGTGGTGGGCGGTACAAGACTTGAACTTGTGACCTCCACGATGTCAACGTGGCGCTCTAGCCAACTGAGCTAACCGCCCCTGCAACTGCCAATTATACCAAAACATGACCCCAACGCAAAACCAAAGGGGAAGTTTGGAGGGCGAATCATGCGGGATGGCGCAACGGATCAATTCGAAATCCATGGGAAGTTCTTGTACAATAGGTGACGCCTCCGCCTTTCGCAGGGGGCGAAACCATGCTAACGGCATCCACGAAACCTATGACCACGACCGCACGCCATCGCACCACCCCCAGCCTGTCGGACGACCGGACCATCGCGCGGCCTGATGGTCGGGGATGGATCGCGCTGATCTTGTTGCTGTTAATCATGGGGGCGATCTATTGGGCCACTCTGGATAACGGGCTCGCGTCCGGCGATCTGGAGGGTGGCGACCTCATCACCCATCAGTACGCGCAGGTCCAGGCCCGCCCCTCCAACGCGCCCGGATACCCCCTTTACACCATGGGCGGCTGGCTCTGGTTCCACGCCTGGAGGCGTCTCCTCCCTCAGGCCAGTCCTATCCCCATCCTCTCCAGCTACTCCACCCTGTGGGCGCTGCTGGCGCTGGGGGCGTTATATCTGCTGTTGTGGCGGGCCACGCGCGGGAACCCGATCCTCACTCTGGGACTCAGCGCTTTCTATGGGGTCACGTACTTCTTCTGGTACTACGCCGTCAGCACCGAGCAATACGCATCCGCGGTGCTACAGACCCTGCTCATCGTCCTCGTAGTCCTGCAATGGGATGAAGATGGCCGGGAGCGCTGGCTCGATGCCCTGGCTTTTCTCCTGGGCTTGAGTCTGGCCCATATGGTCACCGTGCTGTTCATCGCCCCCGGCGTCCTGGCCTTCGTGCTGATGAAAAAGCCAGACTTGCTTAAACGGGGCAAGCTTATCCTCGGCAGCCTTCTGCTGGCCCTGACGCCCCTTTTGGCCTACATCTATGTCTATGTGCGCGGCGCGGCCCATCCCGAATGGTGGGGGGAGGGAGATTGGGACAACGCGTGGGCCTGGTTCCTCAGCTTCCTCTCCACCCGTCAGGGCCGGGATGAGCTCACTTGGAGCTTACTCCCCTGGAATCCTGAGCAATTAGGGCTGTTCGTGGGGGAGTTGGGCCTCTTCATCCTGGCGTTGGGTGGGATAGGCTGGTGGCTATGGGGGCGGCGTCATGTCATCCTCTTCGCCCTGACTGCGGTCATTTACCTGGTTTTCAGCTACATTGACCGTTTCGGCAACTGGTATCAGGTGATAATGCCCCTCTATCCTCTCTTCGTGGCAGGCGCGGGAGTGAGCCTGCGCGCACTGTGGGAGCGTCCGCCCCAGCGGCTCTGGCGCGTGGTTCTGAGTTTGCTTCTGGTGAGCATGGTGGGGATCAAATTCGTCGAGGTCTATCCGCGAGCGGATCAGCGCGACCGGCCCCAGGACGCTGGCCTGGCCCCGGGATGGGCTATCTTGGAACAGGCTCCGCCCGAGCGCGCGGCCATTGTGGGGGATGTGCGGGAGAAACTGGCGTTGGATTATTTGACAGGCGTGTGGGGCGTGCGGCCCGACGTGACCGCCATCCCCACCAGCGACATCGCCCAGGCCTTCGAGGAGGGCCGCGCTGTGCTGGTCACGGTCAACGCCGCGAGCTACGCGGCTGCGGAGAGTGGGCTGCCCTTGTGTTACACCGCCTGGGGGCCGACATTGCTGCTGGCGGGCAATGGCGTATTGCCTCAGCTCCCCCTGGAGAAGATGTCGTTGGTGGCGGCTGATGTGGGGGATGGATTGAAGCTGGCGGGATATCAGGTCTTGTCGGGCGGGACCGCGCCCTGGTGGGTGCGTCTGGCCTTGCAGGCGGAGGAAACGCCCGCGCAGGATTGGGCTGTCAGTGCGCGTTTGCTGGCCCAGGGACAGGAAATCGCCCAGGTGGATCACGTCGCCCCCGCACTGGGTTTCACTCCCACCGCCAGCCTACATCCGGGCGAGATCGTGTTCGACATCTTCGCCTTCAACCCGCCCGATGGGACTCCCCCGCCCGACGCCCTGCGTTTCATCCTCTACCGCCAACGTCAGGATGGCGGCTTCGACAACCTGGCCACGTTGGATTTTCCTATCACCCGCGTGATTCGCGTGGACGATGGACGATAGACGATAGCGTTCGCACTTCTCCAGCGTCTATCGTCCACCGTCCATCGTCGAACGCCTCGGCCTCCCGGCTCGCGCTACTCCTGGTCCGCTTTCACGCCCGTCACAGCCTCGCCCTTGCCGACCTGCAGCTTCAGCCAGGCGTCGATGAAGGGGCCCAGTTCACCGTCGAGCACGGCCTGCGCGTTGCCCGTCTCATAGCCCGTGCGCTCATCTTTCACCATCTGGTAGGGGTGCAGCACGTAGTTGCGGATGCGCGTGCCGAAGCCGGGCTTCACATATTTCCCGCGCAGCGCGGCCTTCCGAGCCTGCTTCTTTTCCAGTTCCAGTTGGTAGAGCCGCGCCTTGAGGATTTTCATCGCGGTCTCACGGTTCTGAGTCTGGCTGCGCTCGTTCTGACAGGTGACGACGATGCCCGTGGGCAGGTGGGTGAGGCGCACCGCGGTGGCGTTCTTCTGCACATTCTGACCGCCCGCGCCGCCCGAAAGGAACACATCCATCTTGATGTCATTGGGATGGATGTCGATCTCGATGTCGTCATCCAGGGCGGGCATGACCTCGACCTTGGCGAAGGAGGTGTGCCGCCGCGCGCCCGAATCGAAGGGGCTGATGCGCACGAGGCGATGGTTCCCCTTCTCGCCTTTGAGATAGCCGTAGGCGTAAGGGCCTTTGATCTCGACAGTCGCGCTCTTGATGCCCGCTTCCTCGCCAGGCATGCGGTCGAGGATGGTGGTTTTGAAGCCCCACTTCTCGGCCCAACGCAGGTACATGCGCAGAAGCATCTCAGCCCAATCCTGGGCTTCGTTGCCGCCCTCGCCCGCGTGGATGCTGAGGATGGCGTCGCGGTCGTCGAACTCGCCCGAAAGCGCCAGCATGAGCTCCCGTTTATCGATCTCTTCCTTGAGTTCTCGGGCTTCCTCCTCCAGCTCCGCCAGGGAGGCTTCATCCCCCTCCGCTTCCGCCATCTCAACCAGCTCGATCGCGTCCTGGACGCGATGGGTCAGTCCCTGCCAGCCTTCGATGAGATCGCGAAGCGAGGCCAGGCGGCGCATCGTCGCCTGCGCCTTCTTTTGGTCTGACCAGAAGTCGGGCGCGGACGCGGCCTTGTCAAGTTCTTCCAGTTCTTTCAGTCGGGCAGGCCAGTCAAAGACGCCCCCGGATTGTCTGGAGGCGCTGCTCCAGAGATTTCAAAACATGCAGCGTGTCGCTCATAGGGTTTCCTCGCAATGGGGATTGGAGATTTGGAGACGAGAGATCTGGGGCTGGGGATGGGGGCGATGGGTCAATCCCTAACGTGCTCTTCGTGTTCGAGCAGGGATTTCACGAAGACCCAAGGATCGAATTCGGCGATATCGTCGATGCCCTCGCCCGTGCCCACAAAGCGCACCGGCACGCCTAGCCGGTCGGCAATGGCGATGACCACGCCGCCCTTGGCTGTGTTGTCCAGCTTGGTGAGGACGACGCCGGTCACGCCCACGCTCTCTTTGAACTTCTCCGCCTGGGTGATGGCGTTCTGTCCCGTGGTGGCGTCCAGCACGAGGAGCACCTCGTGAGGGGCTTTGTGCACCTGGCGCTGGGCCACATTGCGGATCTTTCCCATCTCTTTCATCAGGTTGTAATTCGTGTGCAGGCGGCCCGCGGTGTCGATGAAAAGGATGTCCGCGTCCCGGGATTCTTGACTGGCGCGGATGGCGTCATAGACCACCGCGCCCGGATCGCCGCCGGGCTTGTGCGCGATGACGGACACGCCCGCCCGGTCGCCCCAGATCTTGAGCTGGTCGATCGCGGCCGCGCGAAAGGTGTCGGCCGCGGCCAGCACAACGCGTTTACCCTTCTTGCGATAATAATTCGCCAGCTTGCCTATGGTCGTCGTCTTGCCAGAGCCGTTGACGCCCACAACCAGGACGACGGTGAGCAGGCGATGGGGATTGTCGATGTCCAGGGGCGGCGCGTCGGCCTGGAGAAAGCGCACCATCTCCTCTTTCAATATCTGATACGCATCCTCGACCTTTTTCACGCCCTCGCGTCGCACGCGATCGCGGGTCGCGTCCACCAGCTTCATGGTGGTCTCCACGCCCACATCGCCCATGATCAGGATCTCTTCCAGCTCTTCCCAGATCTCTTCGGTGATCTCGTTGGCCTGGAATAGCATCCCCAGGCGGCCCAGGATGCCGCCACGGGTTTTTTCCAGGCTTCGATCCAGCCGCTGTTGGTCTTCGAGGTCGATTTTGGCGCGTCGGAAGGGATTGAATGGCATGGGTGGTTACCTCGCATGCGTGATGGAATGATGCAACGGCTTCATGCCGCCAACAATCCATTATAACGGATGAGGGGAGGGTTTGGGGAATTGCATGAGGGCGTAAAAGCCCATCGGAGAAGATAAAAGCGCGGCGTAGGTCGCTCCTCGCGCCCCTTGGTCATCTCCCCCGCGTCCCCTTCGCCCGCGCGCACCTTTTCCGCTAAAAGGCGTGATTGGGGATGCCCGAGGCCCCCACTCAGAATGACGCGCGCGTTGTTTTCATCGGTATCGGCGGGCTGTCGCCCGTGGCGCCTGTTTTCAAAACAATCCCTCGACCGCGCGCCACACCCGCTCCACGGCAATGTCGCGTGCACAGCCGTGCGCGGGCGGATCGGGCCAGTCGAATTGACCGCAGGGCGCGCAATCCCAATGGCTGAGGATGACGCGGTGTTGCTGGGGATCGCCCCATGGCCCGTAGATGACCGGATCCGCGGGCCCGTAGAGATGCACGGTGGGCGTTCCCACGGCCACCGCCAGATGCAATGGGCCGCTGTCGGGCCCCATGACGAGATCGGCCTGGGCCAGCAGCGCGGCCAGGAGGGTGAAGGAGGTGCGTCCGCCCAAATCGATTACGCGCGGGGAGCCAACCCCGGCCACCGTGCGCGTCAGCGCCTCCTCGCCTGGCCCGCCCGTCACCGCCACCCGCGCGCCCAGGGCCACCAGCCGACGGGCGATCTCCTGCCATTTCGCTGCATCCCACAGCTTCACGGTTGCGCCCGAGCCAGGATGAATGACCGCCAGCGGGCCGCCAGGGGGGAGTTGCGCCGCCAGCATCGCCTCGGCCCCCGCGCGCGTCCCGGGGTCGATTTGAAAGCGGAGGGGATGCGCTCGGGGATCGGGCGTCAGGGAATCTCCTGTGAGTGCAGCCGCTAAGCGGAGATTGGCCGCTGCTGCATGTTCATGCCGCGGGGCCAGGGCGCGACTGAGCCAGGGCGCGGTCTCACGCGTTTCAAAGCCCAAACGGAAGGGGATGCCCGCGAAGCGGGCAAGCATCGCGCCCCACCAGTGGTCGGGCCGGGCGATGAGCGCCGCATCGAAGGCGCCCTTCCTCAGCCGCTGAGCCTGTTGGCGCCACATGCTCCAGCGGGCGGCTGGCCCCGCCCGCTCGCCCCGCTCGAACGCGGGGAAGGGCAGTTCGATGATCTCATCGTACGCCTTCGCCAGCCCTGGCAGCGCGGGCCGCGCCCACGGTCCGATGGCCAGCGTGATGTGCGCGGCGGGCAGGCGCGCGCGCAACCAGCGCATGGCCGGACCCAGGAACAGCAGATCGCCCAGATGATCGGGGCGGATGACGAGGATGCGGGCTGTGGATGCCTGCTGGAGCGAGGGCGCTTCGCCCGCACGTCCGCGCATCGCGCCCGCTGCCGCGCGCAAAAGCGCCGCCCGGACGCGAGCTTTGCCGCGGGGCGGCGCTTGCGGTTTGGGAGGATGGGGATAGGAGGACATGAGGGGATTGTCCATGACGTCTGACGCCGCGCGTAGCGGATGATGCGGGCGGTTTTCCAGACGCCAGGAGGTCGGGCGTCATGCGCGCTGGTTCAGAAACGTAACAGCGCGCCGATGTTGCCGTGGGTCTTCAAAATTGCCTGATTGTTCCGATCTCGCACGACTTCCACATGTCCGCCCAGGTGCAGGGTCTGTTCGGCCAGCAGAGTCACCACGTCGGGGACGCCCTCCAGCTGGTCGCTGCTGCAATAGAGGCAGGTTTGGGGCGGCGCATCGGCCAGATCGGCGATGAGGCCCTGGCAGTTCTGGCATTGCCAGCCTTTGTGAACGAAATCGGGCGGGAAGAACAGGGTGTCGATGCGGCCCTGTTGGGCGGCCAGCGTCGTGTCGGCCAGGCCCGCCGCCGCGCGGCCGTTGCTCCGCTCCAGCTCGCCCACGAAGGCTGCCAGGCGTTCGCGCTCCTCCCGGACCTCCGCATCCTGCACCAGGGACGCCACCTTATCTCGCACGTCGTTGTAGGTGACGTGCAACGGCATGGTGATCACATCCAGCAACTTTTTGCGCAGCGATTTGGGCAGCAGATCGGCGATCTCGTGGGGAATCTCATCGGGTCCGGCCAGGATAAGCCATTTCCAGCGGGCTTTGCGGTCGATGGCTTCGGTGAATGCGACCACATGACGGTAATGCTGCCGCCAATGCTCCTCTTGCCATTGCTCATGGTTGTGGGCGCCCCAACCCAGGGCTCGAGTCTTGGGCGGCGTTTCATCTATCTCCGAGATGTTGTATTCCGCGGCTTCGCCCATGTAGTAGATGAAGAACCGGGCCCGGCGGCGGTCCGCCAGGACGACGCCGGTGGGCTCGTGTTCATCCAGTTGGATTAGCAGCGGCGTAAGCACAGGTCGCTTGCCCCAGGCCAGATGATCGACTGGCGCTTCGGGCAGATGATAGATGAGGAGCCCCTCGAATTTTACCTCGCGATCGCGTTTGGGCGAGAATTTGACCGGCGCAGCGAAGATGACCAGCCCGCGGCCCTGCGGCGATCGGCTGAGGCTGTGTTCCAGCAGGCTGCCGATGTACGCGGTGACCGCATCGAACAGGAGCAGTTCGTTGCGGTCGGCGATCCCCTCGCGCACCGAAGCCACCAGGTTTTTGTAGCGCAACAGCATGGGCTCCACCTGGAGACGTTCGGGCCGAGCGTCCATGTAGAGGGTGAGTATCCCCTGTTCGGATGTGAAGGATTTGAGCGCCAGGATATCCTCTTTGGTGATGAAATCGTACCCGCGTTCAT
>DUEQ01000423.1 GCA_011192085.1 Caldilineae bacterium | reverse complement strand
TCACTGCTGGTTGCACTCATTTGCCATCGCATTGTAACCGGACGATGGTTAAAATGGGATGACTTACGGTAGAACGGAAATACAACTATTCTGGCCTATGCAGCCACGTCCGCTGCACGGCCTCCTTGCGCCCGCGGCCCGGCTTTGCTACCATCGGACCAGAGCCACAGAGGCCAGAAGTCAGAGGTCAGAAGCCAGAACCACAGAGACCCAAGGCCCGCGCTGTCACAGTCCCACGCCTTTCGTACGCGTCCTGTTGTTTGTTGTGCGTTGTGCGTTAGCCGTTGGCCGTTGTTCGTTCTCCACCCCCTGCACCTTGCCATCCGCATAGCTCCAGCCCTCCACGCCTGCCGACCCCCAGAACCTGAACCGGCGCTTCTATTTTCGGTCTGCTGACCTCCTCTTTCATGAAAGAGTCCGGCAGGGAAAACGCCCATGACATCAACTCACATAGATGGGATTGGAGAAAATCCAGCCCCGGGACTTGAATCGCCACCGCTTCCACACCTCCACCCGATACGCGCCCGGCTGCTGCGGTCGATGGCGCAATTCCCGACCTTTGGTCTCGGCCACCACGCCCGAGCCCGCGCGGATGAGCTTGATATGACCTGAAGCCGGGGTCCGCACCCGCAGCGTGAGGCCATGGCGCAGGGGCGCGCTCTCCCCCATGTGCACGACGCCCTCGCGTCCCTCGGCCACGAAGCTGAACCCCTCCGTGGCGTGGAGCATATCATATCCGATCCACGCCCGCCCCGCGGCCAGCGCGTCATACAGCAGCGCTTTATCGTGTTCAAAGTCCTGGGTGAAGGGCTCGGGCGTGATGATGTGAGTGTTTACCGCCCGATAACAATAATCATAAGGAAGAAAACGGCGCTTGAGCGGGCCCAGGTGGTAGACCTGGGCGTGGGCGTCGGGACCGCCGATGGCCGCGGTGGGCTGTCGTTGCAACAGCTCATCCCATTTCGCGAGCATCTCGGGCCAGGGGCCAGTGGTGAACCATTGCGGAAAGTAAGCCATGATCACGGCCTTGGCCTTGTTGGTGGCGTAGGGGCGGAATTCCGACATGAAATTCCACAGCTCCACGCCTGTGAACCCCTCGATATCCCACTCGGTCCAGGGGAAGCATTCGGGGATGAGCTTGCCGGGCGGGTCGATGGGATGCGCCAGGAAGGTGAGGCCGCCCCGCTCCCGCACCGCGTCGATGAGCCCTTGCGGGTCTCTGGCGAAGGGCGATACATCCTCGCTCACGTTCAGAGTGAGGCAGTGATTGCGCTCGGGAACCAGCTCGGGGTCGTGAACCTCGATGTCGATCAGGGTGAGCACGCCCTGCCGCCACCCCTGCTGCGATTGGTCCGCCAGCACGTTATGATCGGTGATGATGAGGAAATCGAGGCCCGCGCGGGCCGCGGCCGCGATCAACGCCTCCACCGTCCCCGCGCCGTCGCTGTGCACGGTGTGATTGTGGATGCTGCCTCGGTAGGAGAAGCCATTGCCGGGATAATCGTGTTGCGCCATGGTAGTGATTCCTGGTCTCTGTCCTCTAGCGGCCCGTCACTGGCGGCATGTTTTTGATCTTGCCGAACTCCATGGCCCGGCGGCGGGCGCGTTTGTCCAGCCAGAAATAGCGGAAGCTGGCGTCGAGCTTGCGGGCGAAGATGAGGAAGCCGGTGTGCGCGATCATGCGGTCGGCCGGGCGCAGACGCTCGGGCACGGGCTTCCACGGTCGGATGAGCACCTCTTCCACCCGGATCTCCACGAAATTCCCCGCCTCCAACGCCCGCACCACCTCGCTGACCTGGTTGACGGTGGGTTGCAGCGCTGCGAAGAGCCCGCTCTCGGTCAGCGCGGCCTCGGCCTGGGGCACGAATCGCGCCGCCTCCCGCGCGTCCAGAAAGACCGCGTCCACATCGGTTTCATCGAAGCCTTCGGCGATGTCGCGTAGCTTCAAATCGATGTAGGGGAGCAGGCCCAGGCGTTCGAGATTGCGCCGGGCCAGGCGCTGGTGCTCGGGCCGAAGCTCATAGCTGTACACCCGGCCCTCAGGCATGACCGCGCGGGCGAAGGCCAGGGTGAGGCCCCCGCTGCCCGTGCCCGCCTCGATGATGCGCTTGCCGCTCATCAGGTCCAACTCCATCACCAGCCGGGCCGCGTCCTTGGGGTAGATGATCTGCGTGGTGCGTTTGAGATGCTGGATGAGATCGGACGCGGTGGGGCGCAGGATCAGGAATTTTTGGCCCAAATGCGTTTCTTCAATGCGACCATAGGGTCTGCCGATAAGTGCATCATAAGGTAAGCGCCCGCGGTTGGTATGCCAAGCATGGCCCGGTTCCGCAAAAACCAGGTAACGCTTGCCTTCTTCACTGATAATCAAAATGGGATCATGGGGCTGAACCAGGGACAAAG
>DUEQ01000422.1 GCA_011192085.1 Caldilineae bacterium | reverse complement strand
TCCACCACTATCCCCGGGGTGGATATGACACCATATTCCATTATCTTCCCAAGGTCTGTAATCTTTTGGACTACCGCATCCAGCCCCATATCCTTCACTGCCTCTCTTACATTCGCCTCCAGGGCCTGACACCTGGGGCATCCCGGCCCCAATACCTCTATCTTCATATTTCAAATCCTCCCTTTTATGAATTTATCAGTATACCGAACATCGTGCCTGTCATCGTGGCACAGATCACTACCAATAATATATATGCCAATGTCCTTTTCGCCCCCATGACCGAACGTATCACCAATATGCTCGGAAGTGAGACGGCCGGACCGGCAAGAAGGAGTGACAGAGCGGGCCCCTTGCCCATTCCCGCATCCATGAATCCCTGCAGGACCGGCACTTCCGTCAGGGTTGCAAAATACATCAAGACACCCATAAATGAAGCTAAGAGGTTTGAGGAGATGGCATTACCCCCCACAAGGCCAGATACATATTTTGAACTAACCATGCCTTCCTCTCCACCCGGGCGCCCAAGAAAAAAGCCTGCCATGATCACACCAATGAAGAGGATGGGCAGGATCTGACGCGCCAGGATGTAAGAAGACTCAAACCATTGCCTGGCCTCTCCACCTGTATGAAACAACACCAGGGATAGCCCGAAAATGCCTATTGTGTAGGGAATCTCCGGGACCGGGGCCGCCATGGCGGCCATTGCCACCACCACTCCCACCATGAAGAGGTATGTGATCCTCACATTGAGAAAATACTTGAGTTGTACTGCGAGGAGCACGGCTCCCAAGGCCGTCAGATACCATTTTGCCTCGAATATCTTTTCCCAGAGCCCCACACCATGCCCCCAAGTACTGAAAACGAGTAGAAATACAAGGGTAGATAAAAAGACGGCCTGTTGCCGGAGTGGACGCCCACCGGAAGAGGTGCTTGCAGAAGTTACGAACCGGGCCGCCCTTACCTCTTCGGAACGTCTGAAGACGGCTGCCATAATGAGCCCGATGATA
>DUEQ01000421.1 GCA_011192085.1 Caldilineae bacterium | reverse complement strand
CATGGACGATCATCCCCTGACAACCGGCACAACCCGTGCAAACCGGGTCATCTTCAACATCATCCTCATCCTGGTCACCGTGCCCATTCTGGTGGGCTATGTGTGGATTCTCATCTCCACCTTTGCCCAGCGCACCTACGGGCTGATCCCCGTAGACCATGAAGGGCATTTCGGCGGCTTGACCCTGAAGAACTGGTCCTTTTTATGGGAGGATCCCAACATCTGGCAGGTCACATTCAACTCCCTAGTCCTGGCCATCGGCCTGACCATTGGCGTGGTGACGGTCTCGGCACTGGCAGGATACGCCCTCTCCCGCATCGGTTTCAGCGGACGCCGCACCTTCCTGGGCGTGACCCTCATCCTCCATGCCTTCCCCAGCGTCACCCTGCTCATCAGCATCTACTTTGTCCTGCGCTGGATCTCCCGTATTCCCATCATCGGCAACGACCTGCCCGTCATTGGCGGCTTCGGCTACAACACCCTGGGCGGCGTCATCCTGGTCATGCTGGCGCTGCAATTGCCCCTGGGAATCTGGCTGATGAAGGGCTTTTTCGATCACATCTCCTGGGATATGGAGCGAGCTGCGCTCATCGACGGCGCGTCCCGCTTCCGAGTGTGGTGGCAGATCTTGCTTCCCCAGATCAAACCGGGCATCGCCGCGCTCTCCATCTTCTCCTTCATCTCCGGCTGGAACGAATTCCTCATTCCCTACACCTACATGACCCAGCAGGAGAAGAGCACCATCGCCACCTACCTCAACAGCCTCCTCAGCGACACCGCGCCCGTGAATTACAGCCAGGTGGCCGCGGTGGGTCTTTTCCAACTCATCCCGGTTATCATCTTCTTCATCTTCACCCAGGAATATTTGCTCAGCATCTTTGCTGGCGGCACAAAAGGGGGAACATAACCATGCGATTGACTCTCGAACATCTGACGAAAAAATGGGGCTCCGTGGTGGGAGCCGAAGACATCAACCTTCAGGTGGAGGATGGCGAGTTCGTGGCCTTCCTGGGCCCGTCCGGCTGCGGCAAGACCACGACCCTGCTCATGATCGCGGGCATCTACAAGCCCACCGCGGGCATCATCAAGTTCGATGACCGCACCATGAACAAAGTGCCGCCCAAGGACCGCAATGTGGGCATGGTCTTCCAGAGCTACGCGCTCTATCCCCACATGACCGTGTACGAGAATCTCACCTTCCCCATGAAGTTGCAGAAAGTGCCCCAGACCGAGATGAAGAAGCGTGCCCAGCACATCGCGGACCTGATGGGCATCGGGCATCTCATGGACCGCAAGCCGGGCCAGCTCTCGGGCGGACAGCAGCAACGGGTGGCCCTGGGCCGGGCTCTGGTGAAACAGCCCAATCTGCTTCTCTTCGACGAGCCCCTCTCCAACCTGGATGCGCGGCTGCGTCTGACCATGCGGGCTGAGATCAAACGCCTGCAATTGGAGCTGGGCATCACCAGCGTGTATGTGACCCACGACCAGGTGGAGGCCATGACCATGGCCGACCGCATCGCGGTGATGAAGGATGGACATTTGCAGACCTTCGCGCCGCCCAACGCACTCTACGACCAGCCCGCCACCCTCTTCATTGCCGGCTTCATCGGCAATCCGCCCATGAACTTCCTGGATGTGGAAGTGAGCCAGGAGGGGGGCCGGTACATCGCCCGCAGTAAGGGTTTCGAACTGGCGATCCCGCCCGAACGGGGCAGGCCCGCCGCAGGCCGCGGCGCAGTCATCATGGGCATCCGGCCCGAGGATATCGCCCTGGGCGCAGAAGGCATTCCGGGCGAGGTCTATGTCATCGAGCCCCTGGGCCGGGATGACCTCATCGACGTCGTGGTGGGCGACCGTCACCTGCGCGTCCTGGCCGAACCCGAACTGGGCCTGAAGCTGGGCGACGCCGTGCATTTGCAACCCAACGCGGACAAAGTGCAATTCTTCGACCCCAAGACGGAGAACTCGCTGCTTTGGACCTGAACGGAACGCATCATCTCGACGGGAACGCCCATGGAAAACGCCGAGAATCACGAAGGTGGACCGCCCTGTTTTGGACGGTTTCCATATGGGCGTGCTCGGGGTGATGGCGCTGCTTTTGGCTGACTGCCGAACGACGGAAGGGGCCCGCAACGTCGTCTACGCCCTGCCCCCCTTTCAACACCCTCTGGGCCCGTAGGGAGGAGATCGGGCAGGGCAGACTCGTCGACAAGCCCTTCGATTATCGCGGGATCACGCTGCCCGCGGCCTTCGATGGCGACGATTGGGGCGAGGACAAGGCCAACCCGCCCTGGGGCTACGATCAGGAGACGGATCACACGCGCGTGCAGCGGGGCAATTTCTTCCTGGACCCGGCCCAAGCCTACGCCGCGTTCGCCCGCCCCCACAGACAGTCGCCCAAGATTATTTCTATCCCCCCTATTCTACCTATTCTATTTGGAAGTGAAACGTAAAAAGTGAACAGTGAAACAGTCGATTCCCTGCTCCAAACCCCGCAAGACCCTGCGGCTCGGGCCCTGGTCGCCCGCTACGCGCCCATCATCCTCTTCGACCGCAACGAACCCTTTCTGCCCCTGGCCGTGGGCTACACGATTTTTCGAAAGCGCGAGCCCTCCCCCTCCTTCCCCCGGCAGATCGACCTGAAGCCGGGTGAGGCCCTGGCCATCGAATACGCCATCTGGTGGGATTGGGACATCGGGCATCTGTATGAGCTGGAGCATGTGTGGGTGTTCATAGACGCGCAGGGGCAGGTGAGCCGGGTGGAGGCCAGCTCCCACGGCGGGTATTTCAACATGGTCGGGCCCGAAGGCCTGCGCCTGGAGGGCACGCATCCCGTGCTCTATTCCGAACCGGGCAAGCACGCGTTCGCCCCCGATCCCGCCTGGTACCGACGAGATCGCTCCCCGCGCATAATCGAGGCCACCACGCAGCGCTTCGCGGGTGTGAACGGGATGTGGGTGACGCCTCTGTTCGAAGCGGAGATGCACGCCTTTCGCACGCCCGAGGCCAATCGCCTGGTGCTCAGCTACCTTCAGCGCCTGGCCTTCGATCCTGCCTGGGAGTTCGACCTGCGCTTTCCCATCACCGAGGCCATGCTGGTCCCCTGGCCCGCGTTGCACGCGTGGATTCCTCATCGCGTCGCCTGGTGGCTGGAGAAGCTGGCCCGGGAGATCCCGCCCGAGGAGCGGCGATTCTGGCGCATCGCCCACCGAGGGGCCTCGGCCCACGCGCCCGAAAACACGCTGGCCGCGTTCCGGGAGGCGGCGCGGCTGGGCGCGGACATGGTGGAGCTGGATGTGCAGATGACCGCGGACGGCGTCGCCGTAGTCATCCACGACGCCACGGTGGACCGATTCCCCGGCCACGCGGGCGAGATCCGCTTCAAGACCCTGGCCGAAATCCAGCTCATCGACGCGGGACGGGGGGAGCGCATCCCCACCCTGGAAGAAGCCATCCAGGTGTGTCGGGAAGATCTCCTGGGGATGTACATCGAATTGAAGACGGGCTCAGCCATCGAGCCCGTGGCCCGGGCCTTTCGCGAGCACGACCTCTATCAATGGGCCCTGGTGGGAGCCTTCCGCCCCGACTGGGTGGCCGAGATCAAACGCCTGGACCCCCGCATCCGCACCGCGATCCTCTTCCATTCGCCCCATATCGATCCAGTGGCCCTGGCCCGAGCGGTGAACGCGGACTTCGTGCACCCCTGCTGGGAGAACGCCGCGCCCCAGCCCCACGCGCTGCTCACCCGCGAGTGGGTGCAACGCGTGCGAGACGCGGGCCTGGGGATCATCCTGTGGCACGAAGAACGACCCGACGAGATCGCGGCCATCCGCAAGATGGGGGTGGACGGCATTTGCAGCGACGCGCCCGAGCTATTGCGATAAGAGAAGAGGAATAATGTGGGCTGACTCATCGCCCCCCTCCAACCTCTCCCCGAGCTGCGATTGGGGGGGCGCCGTCCTGGTCTGCAAAAATCTTCGCAGAGCAAGCGACTCGCTCCCCTGAAAATGAGCGCAAGCGAGTTTCGGGGGAGGGCCGGGAAGGGGGCTGCGATAGGATGTGCGGAACAAAAGGGATGAAGCGGGCGTCTTCCTGGTAGATAAACAATGAATGATGTATCCTTTCGCTGCACCCGCGTTCACCCCTCAGGAGGCCCAACATGTTCCGTAAACCCATCCTTGCGCTGATCATCCTCAGTGCAACCATCCTCGCAGGAGGCGCGTTTATGATCACGCCAACCCCCGCCAGTCAGGCCCAGGCCCAACCCGCCTCCCTCGACCTCACCGTCTACAACAGCAACATCGGCCTGGTCAAAGAGATTCGTCAGTTCGAGCTCAACACGGGCGTGAACCAGGTTGTAGTCACCGACGTCCCCTCCCGCATCATCCCCGAAAGCGTCCACTTCCGCTCGCTGGATGACCCCGACGCCGTGGTGCTGGAACAGAACTACGAGTACGACATCGTGGGGTCCCAAAAGCTGCTGGAGAAATATGTGGACCAACCCATCATCGTCATCACGCAGGAGGGGAGCAAACACGAAGGGACCCTGCTCAGCGGCTCCGACGACATCATCATCCGGAAGGAGGAGGGCGGCGTGGACGTGCTCAAGTATGACCAGGTGCGCCAATTCAGCTTTCCCGCCCTGCCCGAGGGACTCATCACCAAACCCACGCTCAAATGGCTGGTGGATGCCGCCAAGGCCGGGAAGCAGGACGTGGAGATCGCCTTTCTCACCAACGGCGTCACCTGGGAATCGAACTACGTGCTCGTCCTCGCGCAGGACAGCAGCCAGCTCGACCTGAGCGGATGGATCACCCTGGACAACCGCAGCGGCGCCACGTACAAGGACGCTCGACTGAAGCTGGTTGCGGGCGAGATCAACCGCGTGCAGCCCACGCCCCAGCCCAGGGACGACTATCTCTACCTGGAGATGGCCGCGGCCCCGAAAGCGCCCCAGGTGGAGCAACGGGAATTCGCGGAATACCATCTCTATGAGATCCCTCGCCCGGTCACCATCAAGGACAACCAGACCAAACAGATCCAGTTCCTTAACGCCCATGACGTTCCCGCAGAAAAGATCTTCGTGTTCGACAATTGGTCGGGCGACTTCCAGCTGACAGATTCGGGGGCGGTGCAGGGGAATGTCCGTGTGAAGGTGCGCTTCAACACAGGCGCGAAGGGCGTGAACGCCCAGCTTCCCGCGGGCGTGGTGCGGATGTATCAGCCCGATGAGGATGGCTCGCCCTTGCTCATCGGCGAAGACCGCATCGACCACACCCCCAAGGGCGAGGATGTCACCCTGACCGTGGGCGAAGCCTTTGATCTGGTGGGCGAGCGCAAGAAGACCGGCAGCAAGCGCCTGGGTGACGACGCCTGGCGCGAGAGCTATGAGATCACGCTGCGCAACCACAAGGAAGACCAGGACGTGGCCATCCATGTGGTCGAGCATCTGAACCGCTGGGCGAATTGGGAGATCATCCACGCCTCGCCCCAGGAGTTTTCCCTACTGAACAGCAACACCATCGAATGGGTGGTGCATATCCCCGCGGGCGGCGAGGCCACGGTGAGCTACACGGTGGAATACACCCGCTAAAGCTGAAAGGCGCGAGAATCTGGAGCGGGCGTTGCGGTCATCGCAGCGCCCGTTTTGATTTCCCACATCGTAGCATGGCGTCGCGGAGCGGAGCCAGCCACCTTCTTTTGGCGCGTTGGTGCATTTTGTCCGCCATCATCTAGATTTGCGTCTTAGTCCTTATTGGCGTATATTATAGCAAACTCATGATTCCGACAATCATACT
>DUEQ01000420.1 GCA_011192085.1 Caldilineae bacterium | reverse complement strand
GCGTGTTGAAGACTCTTAGCTCACTCATCCCATTTCTTATCTCGAAAGGAGGAGAGACATGTCGAAGCGCACCTTTTTTATTCTCATTCTCGTCTTCGTGATGGGGGCCGTGCTTGTCGCTTGCGCTGCGCCAACTGGCGGCGGAGAAGGCGGAACGGCGGGAACCATCAAGATCGGTATCAATGCGCCGCTGACCGGCGACATTCCCAAGGTGGGTGAAGGGACGAAGTATGCGGCGGAAATGTGGCTGGAGGACAATCCGGAGCTGGAGGTTGGCGGGAAGAAGTACAAGGTGGAGTTGGTGATTGAGGATAATGAATCCAAGGCGGAGTCCGCGACCAAAGCGAATACGAAGCTCATCACCCAGGATGAGGTGTTGGTCATCGTGGGACCGCAGTCATCCAAACAGGCTGTGCCCGCGGGCGGCGTCGCCAATGATCTGAAGACGCCCATGATCAGCCCCTGGTCCACCAATCCCAACACGACCAAAGACCGCCCCTGGGTCTTCCGCACGCCCTTCCTGGATCCCTTCCAGGGCCCCGTGCTGGCCAAGTTCGCCACCGAGGAGTTTGGCGCAGAGAAGGCTGCGGTGCTCTACGACGTGGCCAGCGACTATCCTAAAGGGCTAGCGGAGTATTTCAAGCAGGCCTGGGAGGAGATTCACGGTCCGGGTTCTGTCGTGGCGTTCGAGAGCTTCACCACCAAGGACACCGATTTCAGCGCCCAGCTCACCAAGATCAAGAATTCGGGCGCGGATGTGCTGTTCCTGCCTCAGTATTACAACGAAGTGGCCCTCATTGTGCCTCAGGCCCGGCAGTTGGGCTGGGATAAACCCATCCTCGGGTCCGATAGCTGGGGTTCCGCCGAGCTGACTAAGCTGTGCGGCGAGCCCTGCTATGGCAATTTCTTCAGCACCCATTATGTTGCCAAGGGCGCCAAGGGCGCGACCAAGGAGTTCATCGATCGCTATAACGAGAAGTACGGGTACGTGCCCGATGACGTGGGCGCGCTGACCTGGGACGCGATGCACATTGTGAAGAAGGCCATTCAGGACTGCGGTAAGATCACGGGCGATATCGAGAAGGATCGTCAGTGTGTGCGGGACGCCATGGCCAACATCAAGGAGTTCGACGGCATCACTGGCAAGATGAGCTTCAACGAACAGGGCGATCCCATTAAATGCGCCGTGATCGTGAAGATCAACGACCAGGGCGAGTTCGAATTCTACAAGCAGGTCTGTCCGGAAGGATAAGCCTCGATAGCGATGCCGGCCCAACGTCCGATGCCGGGCGTTGGGCCTTTGTTTGTCGTCGGGCGTGACGTGTGATGTGCGACGTCGCTGCTCTCTGATCTTCGACCTTACTTCTCCACCAAGCGAGGAGCGAGCATGACTGCCTTCTTCCAAAACGTCGTCAATGCTCTGCAGTGGGGTAGCTTCTATGCCCTCATCGCGTTGGGCTATTCCATGGTGTATGGCGTGTTGCTTTTGTTCAACTTCGCGCATGGGGACATCTTCATGGTGGGGGCCTACATCGGTTTCTTCGTGGCCACGGCTTTCCTGGCGCTGTTCGCCTCGGGCGTCGGACTGATCGCCTTGCCTTCGTGGGCCGTGCTGACCTTGGTCATCCTGGCCACCATGTTCCTCACATCCTTTGTGGGGATGGCGGTGGAGCGCATCGGGTATCGTCCGCTGCGCAACGCGCCTCGGGCCTCGGCCGCGATCACAGGTCTCATGATCGGCATCATCCTCGAAACCGCGGTCCTGGCCATGTTCGGCGCTCAACGCATGAAATTTCCCGATCTACTGCCCGGCCTCAGTTCTGCGGCCCAGCCCACCTTCGGCGGGGTGATCATTTCCTGGCAGAAGGTCTTGATTGTGGGCGTAGCCATTGTCCTCATGCTGTTGTTGCAATGGTTTGTAAGCAATACGAAATGGGGCATGGCCATGCGAGCGATGGCGTTCGATTTTGCCGCTGTGCCGCTGATGGGGGTGCCGCTCAATCGCATCGCCTCGCTCACCTTTGCTCTGGGGTCCGCGCTGGCGGGCGCGGCTGCGGTGCTCTACAGCATGGCCTATCCCGTGCTCGACCCTTACATGGGCATCACCGTCGGGTGGAAAGCGTTCGTCGCCGCCATTCTGGGCGGCCGCGGCTCCATCAAGGGCGCGGCCATTGCAGGTTTTATGCTCGGTTTTATCGAAATTTTCTCGGCGACCATCTTCCCTTCCACCTACCGGGACCTCATCGCCTATTCCATCATCCTCATCATCCTGGTCTTCCGGCCCCACGGCCTGTTTGGTGAGGAGCACACGGCCCGATTGCGGTTGTAATGGAGGTTGCCATGACATCGACAGCTGCAGAAAAGGCGACCCAAAGCGGGGGCGTGCGAGGCGCATTGGGGCGGTTCGCCTCCCCGTTCAAGGGGGTTCCAGCCCTGGGATGGCTGTTCGCCGGCCTGGTCATCGCCCTGCTCGAGATGTACTTCGGCAAATTCCTGGCCGAAGGCGTCCTGGGTCTGGACAAACTCCCCGCGCTGTTCGGTTCCCTGATCATTTTCAAGAAGCCAAGCCTGCAATTCCCCTTCATCTTCAACGATCTGGGCACGATTGCCGCGGTCATCGTCTATGACTTGGTGATCTATGCGATCCCGTTGGTTCTGGTGAGCTTGCTGACCAAGGGGCTGGCCAACAAGCTGGCGGGCCTCGTCTACAAGCGATCGGTGCTGGTTTCGGTGTTGATCCACATCCTGCTTCTCTATCTGGCGCTGCGGTTGTGGACCGACATCAGCACCTATCGAGAGCTGGTGACTCGGCTGACCATGATCGCCGTTATCGTTACCCTCAGCTTGAATGTCATCAACGGTTACATGGGCGAGTTCTCCACCTCCCATCCCGGTTTCATGGCGGTGGGGGCGTATGTGACGTCGGTATTCACCATCGCCCTGTTCACCAACAGCAACTATTTCGGCGAAGCCAAACTTCCAGGCTCCTGGGCTCCCTTCCTGTTTCCCATCGCCTTGATTCTGGGCGGCGCGGTGGCCGCGGTCAGCGCGCTGGTCGTAGCCATCCCATCCTTCCGTACCCGCGGCGATTACCTGGCCATCATCTCCTTGGCTTTCATGTTCATCGTCAAGAGCTTTTTCGAGAACATGGAGGTGGTGGGCGGACCCCGAGGCCTGGGTGGGCAACCCGATCTAGCTTCTTTTCCCGTTATTTTCGTCTGGATGGCCCTGGGCATCTGGATCATCAATAACTTCGTGCGTTCCACCCTGGGCAAGGCGTTGAACGCCGTGCGGGATGATGAGTTGGCTGCGGATGCCATGACGGTGAACACCCGCAAGACGAAGATGACTGCGTTCCTGTTCGGCGCGTTTTGGGCGGGCCTGGCTGGCGGCCTTTTGGCCCATGTGCTACGCTACATCAACCCCGGCTCCTTTGGTTTGCAGAAACTGGCCGAAGTGCTGGCCATGGTCTATTTCGGCGGGCTGAACTCGGTGTTGGGGTCCATCGTGGGCGCAGTCAGCATCAACCTGTTAGGCGAAGCCCTGCGCCCCCTGGAGCTCTACAAGTGGATCGTGATCCCGGTCATCCTCATCCTGGTGATGATCTACCGCCCCACCGGGCTCATCGCCTTTCGCGAATTCGATCTGGGCGAGATCGTCAAGCCCAAAGATATGAAGGAGGGGGACGATGCCGCTGCTTGAAGTGAAACACATGACCCACTATTTCGGCGGCCTGCGCGCGGTCCATGATTTCAACCTGAGCATCGAAAAGGGGGAGATCCGCGGGCTTATTGGCCCCAACGGCGCGGGCAAGTCCACTGTGTTCAATCTCATCACGGGCATCTACCGCCCCACCGAGGGGGATGTGCTGTTCAAGGGCCAAAGCATCGTGGGCAAGCATCCCTATCAGATCGCGGCCATGGGCCTGGGGCGCACCTTCCAGAACTTGCGTTTGTGGCGACACATGACCGTGTTGGAGCATGTGAAGATGGCTCGGTACTCCAAGCTCACCTACGGGCTTTTCGGCGCATTCTTCGACACGCGCAAGCGCCGTCGGGAGGAGGCCGAGGCTGAGGCTGTGGCCCGAGAGCTGCTGGACCTGCTGGGCGTGCATAATGTGGCCCATGAACTGGTAACGAACTTGCCCTACGGCATGCAGCGCCGGGTGGAGATGGCCCGCGCCCTGGCAGTGGAGCCGGAGATCCTCTTCCTGGACGAGCCCACCGCGGGCATGAACCCTGAAGAGCTGGTGGAGATGATGGAGGTCATCCGCCAGGTGCACGCGGAGTTTGGCATGGCCATTTTCCTCATCGAGCACCGGATGAAGTTTGTCATGGAGTTGTGTGAACGCATTCAGACGCTGGTGTTCGGCGAGGTCATCGCCGAGGGCGCGCCCGAGGAGATCCAGAACAACCCCAAAGTCATCGAAGCGTATTTGGGCGAGGAGGTGGAAACCTGATGCTGCTTTCGGTTCGCAATCTCCACGTCTCCTACGGCCACATCAAAGCCCTTCAGGGCATCGATTTTGATGTGGACGAAGGGGAGATCATCTGCATCATTGGCGCGAATGGCGCAGGCAAGAGCACCACGCTGCGGGCCATTTCCCGGCTCGTTCCTGTGCAGGAAGGCGACATCCTCTTCGAAGGCAAAAGCATCCTCCATGTGCCGCCCGAAAAGGTAGTCAGCGAGCTGGGCATCTCTCATGTGCCCGAGGGCCGCCGCATCTTCGGCAATCTGACCGTGATGGAGAATCTGAAGCTGGCCACATACGCGCGTAAGGATAAAGAGAACACCAAGCGCGACCTGGAGTATATGTTCAGCGTGTTCCCGCGGCTGGAGGAGCGCCTGAATCAGAAGGCTGGCACCCTCAGCGGCGGGGAGCAGCAGATGCTGGCTGTGGCCCGGGCGTTCATGACCGCGCGGCGGGTGATGATCCTGGACGAGCCCAGCATGGGGCTGGCGCCCCTACTCATGCTGGACATGTTCAAAGCTCTGGAGGATATCAACCGGGAGGGCACGACCATTTTGCTGGTCGAGCAGAACGCGCGCATGGCTCTGAAGTTCGCACAGCGCGGTTACGTGCTTGAGACAGGCAAGATTGTGTTGGAAGGCCCCAGCAACGACCTGTTGAACAACCCGGATATCAAGAAAGCGTATCTGGGAGGATGATGAAGGCGGTGCTCTGTGTTCAGTAATCCGTCCGGCGGTTCGGCAGCACAGATACCGCTGAAAAGTGTGGCAAGTGGCAGGTAGAGCTGCACATCCTTACCTGCTGCAACTTGCCACCTGCCACCTGCAAACCTGGCGTGAGGTTTTATCCTCAAAACCATGAACGCCCCCACCAATTTCGCGATCATTGATCTGACCGCCATCGCCCACAACGTGGCCGCGCTCAAAGCCCGATTGGGGCCTGGCACGGAGCTCTGGGCTGTGGTGAAGGCCAACGCCTATGGTCACGGCGCCATCCCTGTGGCCCGCGCCGCCCTGGAAGCAGGCGCTTCGCGCCTGGCCGTGGCCCGAATCCGCGAGGGCGTGGAGCTGCGCCGGGCCGGGATCGACGCACCCATCCTGGTCATGGGCTATCACCTGCCCTCGGAGGCGGAGGCCGCCGTAGCCTATGACCTGATCATGACCGTCAACGACGAGGTCTTTGCCCGCGCCCTGGACCTTCAAGCTCGGGACGCAGGGAAGAGGGCGGTTGTCCACGTGAAAGTGGATACGGGCATGGGGCGCTTCGGGCGGCTGCCCGACGACCTCATGCCCTTTCTGGAGAGCCTCGCCTCCTTCCGGCATCTCCGTGTGGAGGGGTTGTGGACCCATTTCGCCACGGCGGACGAAGCGGATAAGACGTTTACGCGTCAGCAATTCGTCCTATTTCGCAATACCGCGTTCCTGGCCCGCAACCGCTTCGACATCCCCATCCTGCACGCGGCCAACAGCGCCGCCATCCTCGATCTGCCCGAGACCTATCTGGACGCGGCCCGGCCCGGCATCGCCATCTACGGGCTTTATCCCTCGGACGAGGTGAGCGCTGATGCGGGACTGCGCCCGGCATTGACTCTGGTCAGTCATGTGGGACGGGTGCGCACGCTGCCGCCGGGCGCGAGCGTGAGCTATGGCCGCACCTTCATCGCGCAGGCGCACACCCGCGTCGCCTTGCTACCCATCGGCTATGGCGACGGCATCCATCGCCTGCTTTCCAACCGCGGCCAGGCCCTCATTCGGGGCCGACGCGCTCCTATCATTGGGCGGGTGTGCATGGACAACATGATGGTGGACGTTACGCACATTGAGGGGGTGCAGGAGGGGGATGAGGCGGTGCTTATCGGGCGACAGGGGGATGAGGCGATCTCCGCCGAGGAGGTGGCGGCCTGGGCGGAGACCATCAATTACGAGGTGACTACAAGTTTGCTGCCCAGGGTAGTGCGCATGCATACATCCTCAACCTCGGCCTCTCCGTGGTAGGATGCTATGGTCGTTACAGACATTTGTAGTATGATGTTCGATAATGTCTAATCAACAGATCGGTTTGCTTATCATCTTCATCGGTCTTCTGTGCATCGTCGGCGGTGCGCTGGTGTGGATTGGCGCGTTCGCCTGGTTTGGTCGCTTGCCCGGCGATATCCGCATTGAAGGGGAGCATGTGAAGATCTACATCCCCTTCGCCTCCATGCTCCTGCTTTCTTTGGCATTGAGTCTACTGCTGGGCGTGATCAATCGTCTTTTTCGATGAGGGTTTCTGGATGCATCCCAATTTTCGGAAGATGGACTGTGGGAGCACGATAAGAGGGCATGGGAGTGGTCTCTGCCCAGAGGTTTTCGTCATCCTGCCACGTCGGTGCTATCCAGCACCGTGAGGAAATAACGATGGCGTCCAGGCGAAATAGGTTCGAAGAGCGTGATGGTTTCTCCCTCCATGACCAGATCGAAAGTCTCGTGTGCGTCCACCCATACTTCCACACCCTGGCCCGATTCCTCGCCCCGCCACAATTTGCCCCAGGGCGTCTGCAATGGTTGAAATGGTTGAGCGCGCCACACTCGCCACACTACCCGCCGCGCCGCTTCGTCGATTTCGATCATAGGCTCATGTCTGGTCATCGGATTCATTCACGACAACATTATTCATGGAGTTACAAGGCAAAACTGCGTTGATTACCGGCGGCGCCCATCGCATTGGGCGAGCCCTGGCATTGGCTCTGGCTCAGGCTGGATGCAATCTCATCCTGCATTATAATCGTTCCGCGGATCGGGCCCAAGTGACCGCGGCGGAGGCCGAGGCGCTGGGCGGGCGCGTCCTCCTACGTCCGGCCGATCTCAGCAAGCTGGATGATGGCGAACCACTTTTCACCGGCCTTCCTGAGGGCTTCGCTCCTGTGCAGATCCTCGTGAACAGCGCTGCCATCTTTCCAAAAGACACCTTGTCCGACCTCACCATCGATGGTTGGAGCCAGACCCTGCGCGTGAATTTGCGCGCTCCTGTCCTCCTCACCCAAGCCTTCTATCGGACCTTGCCTGAGAACCTAGAGGGCGCGGTGGTCAACATCACCGACTGGCGCACTGAACGCCCCTATCGCACCCATTTTAGCTATACGATATCCAAAGGCGCGCTGGATGCTTTCACCCGCACCGCGGCCATCCAACTCGCCCCTCGCGTCCGGGTCAACGGCATTGCCTTGGGGGCCATGCTTCCGCCCGAAGGCGCGTCCGACGCCTACTGGCGGAACGTTCTTGCCACCGTGCCCCTGAATCGGGCCGGCGGGACTGTCAGCGCGGCCGAAACCTTGCTCTATCTCCTTCGTAACGACTTTGTCACCGGAGAGATCATTCGCCTTACTGGAGGCGCTCATCTGAACATGTAACATGACCGACATCTCT
>DUEQ01000042.1 GCA_011192085.1 Caldilineae bacterium | reverse complement strand
TTCTTTCGCATCATCGGCATCCACTGACCTTTGAAAAGCCAGATCATGCTCACCATCGAATGGAAAGTTTTCATTGCCAACCGTCGGTTTCTGTTCCTTAGCCTGGCGCCGCTGCTCCTGGCGATCATCGCCGCCTTCAGTTACTACGCGGCCGCCAGCGTCGGGCTCACCTATGTCACGGGCTATACGTTTCTCATTGCCACCGCCAATCTATATTCACTACTTTTTCTGCCCTTCTTGGGCGTGGCAATGGGCAACTACCTCATCCTTGCCGAATTCAACTGGCGCACCATGCGTCGCCCCTTCATCGAACACATTTCACGCCGCCGTTTCATTCTCTCCAAGGCGGCCATCGCAGCCATCGCCCTGCTCCTGCTCATGGCGCCATATTTTCTGGCCTGCATGATTTTGGCAGGTGCGCTCTTCGGTTTCGGCCAAATACTCATCGAAGACCAGACTTTCTCCACCGCTGGCGGCCTGATTCGCGCCACAGGAGCCTATCTCTGGGGAGGCTTCATCCTTTACATCTTCGTCATCTTGGGGCAAATCCTTCTGCTGCGAGTGCGCAACAGCACCGTGGCCATCCTGGGCAGTTTGCTCCCCTTCTATATTTTCGTCGCCTTTGGCAAACAGTTGCCTTTGCCGCCAATCCGCGCCATATTCCAACTCAGCGAAGGCATTCTCCTATCAAGTGCGTTTGACCGAAGCCTGGCGCAAGCCATTTTCAGCGCCCTGATGGCCTGGGGCGTCATCATCCTGACGTTGCTCTTCTTGCAAATACACCTGTTCAATCGTCAGGATATCACGCCCTCCTGATGGCCTTCCCGCCATGTCCGTCATCACCTTTCTTATCGCCGACGATTTCCCATCATCGCGCGCCCAGTTGCGTAACGTTATCGAAAGCACTGCGCGCTGGCGCGTGGTGGGCGAAGCCGACGATGGAAGCGAAGCCATCGCCAAGGCGCGACAACTCCGCCCCCACATCGTCATACTGGACGTTTCGATGCCCGGAATCAATGGCATCCGCGCAGCGAAAGCGATCAAAGAATCCTTGCCGGAAACGCATATCATCATTTACAGCGCCCACAACGCTCCTCTCATCGCCCAACGCGCGCTGGCGGCCGGAGCCGACGCCTATTTTGACAAAAGTGAACTCGAACAGAAAATCCTTTCCAAACTCGTAGCACAATGGCGCCCTTCCCTTTCCACCCACCATCCATCCTCACCCAACTCATCGCACAAGGAGTCCCACCCATAAAAGAGTTTCGTGACACCATCTACCAACTCATGAACAACCGCCATTTCCGTCAACGCATGGAAGACGCTGGAAACATACTGGCTGCATATTCAGAACAAATCGGGCGCATTCTTTGGGCTGGCTGTAGAGGCGGGCGCTCATTGCGGCGGAGCCGCCTCCCAGGAAACGCTGGCTTGCTATGACAAATTTGGC
>DUEQ01000419.1 GCA_011192085.1 Caldilineae bacterium | reverse complement strand
CATTTGGAAGGAATGGGCGCTGATCCTATGACCATGGGAAGGAGCAAGTTGCGTCTCAAGACCCTCTTTCACATCATGCGAACGATTCGCCCCCAGCCTTTTCAGGGGCGTCCCAAAACCTATTTCCGAACCCTCCACCCACCCCAACGGGTCCGAGCCTTACGCTGCATCTCCCGACGCACCTTGCGCAACCGTTCCCATGTGAAGGGGTCCAACCACCTCCGACGACGTTTCCAGGCCCATGCCACTTCTTCTTGGGCCTCGGCTTCCCGGCCCATTTGCCACAGCAACAGTCCTCGTCGGGCCCGGGCATAAACCGCCTCCCTTTTTCCTTGGCGGGCATAGGTCTCCCAGGCCGCCAACGCCTCGTCCAAACGCCCGGCCTCCTCCAGGATAATCGCCCGGTTCCGCCAGCCCTCCGGATGTCCCAGGGCGATGGCCTGTTCGATGGCCTCCAGGGCCTCTTCCACCTTCCCGGCTTGGGACCGCACAATGGCCAGCAGGTTCCAGGCCTCGGCGTCCTCCGGCGCCAGGTCCACGGCCTGTTCCAGGTCGGCCTCGGCCCGGCCCCAATCCTGCCCGGCCATCCAGGCCAAGGCCCGGTTGTAATAGGCCATCGGCTCCTGGGGCAGCAACTTCACCGCCCGGTCCAAATCCTGCAGCGCCTCTTCCACCCGGTCCATCTCCAAGTAGGCGATGCCCCGGTGCAGATAGGCTTCACCCAGATGGGGATCCCGCTTCAGGGCCTTGCTCAGGGTCTTGACCGCTTTGGCGTACTCCCCCGTCATGGCCTGCCAGGTGCCCTGGAGCAGCTCATCCCTGGCCCGTTTACGACGGAACCAGGCCGACAACCACGCCCTCAACCTGGCCCTTACCTGGTCTTGTCTTGCCTTGACTTCTTTCTTCGCCTGGATAACCACATGCCCAGCCAGGCGCCCACGATCCCAAAGATAACCATCGGAAGCCAGGGCATCATCTGTTCCTCCTTTGTCTTCAAGTGCCCTTGAATAAT
>DUEQ01000418.1 GCA_011192085.1 Caldilineae bacterium | reverse complement strand
ACAAGGGGATTTGCGCCTCGAAATGCTTCATGCTATCATCCCCACGAGTTTCGCCATCATCATTCATCTTGGCAAATCTCGAACAGCACGGAACAGAACGCCGTGCTCTTTCTTTTTGGAGACATGCAGCCATGACCAAATTCATCTTCGTCACGGGCGGGGTGGTGAGCGGCCTAGGCAAGGGCGTGACCGCCGCGGCCATCGGTCGCCTGTTGCGATCCCGGGGCATTCGCGTTGCCGGGCAAAAGCTCGATCCTTATCTGAATGTGGACCCGGGCACCATGAGCCCCTACCAGCATGGCGAGGTTTTCGTCACCGATGACGGCGCGGAGACCGACCTGGATCTGGGCCATTACGAGCGGTTTACGGGCGTGAACGTCACGCGCTCCAGCAACGTGACCAGCGGCCAGATCTACGCCGAAGTCATCGCCCGGGAGCGCCGGGGCGATTATCTGGGCGGCACCATCCAGGTCATCCCCCACGTCACCAACGAGATCAAGCGCCGCATCCGCATGGTGGTGCGAGAGACGAACGCGGAGGTGGTGCTGGTGGAAGTGGGGGGCACCGTGGGCGACATCGAAGGCCTGCCCTTTCTGGAAGCGATCCGCCAAATGCGCAAGGACATGGGCTGGGAGAACACGGTGTACATTCATGTCACCCTGCTTCCCCACATCGGGGCCACGGGCGAATTGAAAACGAAGCCCACCCAGCACAGCGTGCGCGAGCTGCGGGGCATTGGCATCCAGCCCGATGTCATCTGCGCCCGATCCGATTACCCTGTGGATGACGACGTGCGCAATAAGATCGCGCTTTTCACCGATGTGGAGCCGCGCGCGGTCATTCCCCTGGTCACCGCGGGCACCATCTACCAAGTCCCCTTGACTCTGGAAGATGCGGGCCTGGGCGAGTATCTCGTGGAGCGTCTGCGATTAGAGAACGCCCAGCCGCCCGATCTCGCGGGCTGGCGGGAGATGGTGGCGCGCATCTACGCGCCCAAGCCGAAAGTGCGCATCGGGCTGGTGGGCAAATATGTGGAGCTGAAGGACGCGTACATGAGCGTGCGCGAAGCCCTCTTCCACGCCGGCATCGCCGAGGGGTATGACGTCGAGATCGAATGGATCAGCTCCGAAGACCTGGAGCGGGGCAAACATTTGGACCTGCTGGACAGGGTGACAGGGATCGTCGTGCCCGGCGGGTTCGGCTATCGCGGCGTCGAGGGCAAGATCATCGCCGCCCGTTACGCTCGCGAACATAAGACGCCCTATCTGGGCCTTTGTCTGGGCATGCAGGTCATGTGCATCGAGTTCGGACGTTATCTCTACCAAAACGACGAACCCAACAGCACGGAATTCGATCCCACCACCCGCTATCCCATCATCGATCTCATGGCCGACCAAAAGGAGATCACCGACATGGGCGGCACCATGCGATTGGGATTGTATCCCTGCGTGCTTGTGCCCGGCGCCCGGGCCCACGAAGCCTATGGCGTGGATCAGGCGGAGGAGCGTCATCGGCATCGTTGGGAGTTCAACAACGCATACCGCAAACCTTTCGAGGACGCGGGCATGGTCTTCAGCGGCCTCAGCCCCGACGGGAGCCTGGTGGAGATCGCCGAACTGGCCGATCATCCCTTCATGCTGGGCTGCCAATTCCACCCCGAATTCAAATCCCGGCCCGACGCGCCCCATCCCCTATTTCTGGCTTTCATTCGCAAAGCCATCGAAGAACAAACCCGACGCGCCCAAAACGCCCCCGCACATGACAACTCCCCGGAGCCTTGACCCCGGGGAGTTCGTCATGGTTCCGCGGTTCAGGCCGCGTGGCTGCGCACCTTGGCCATAATCGCCTCGGTCATGGCCTCGATCTCCCCCTTCACCCGGTCGACGACCTCATCGACAGGGACAAGGACCACATCCTCCTCGGCCCTGCGTTTCAGCTCCACGCCGCCCTTCTTCAACGACCGCCCGCCCACGGTCAGGCGCAGGGGAATGCCGATGAGGTCTGCGTCGTTGAACTTCTCGCCCGGACTGGGCTCGGTGCGGTCATCGTACAACACGTCCACGCCCGCGGCTTGCAGGGCCTCGTAGAGCTTTTCGGCCATCTCATAGCCCCCCCTCAGCGCCACGATGTGCACCTGGTAGGGCGCAATGGCAATGGGCCAGATGATGCCGTAGTCGTCGTGATGCTCCTCTACGACCGACGCCATGAGTCGCCCCACGCCGATGCCATAGGAGCCCATGATGACAGGCTTGCGCGTGCCATCCTTGTCCTGGAAGAGCGCCCCCATGGCCGCGCTGTATCGCGTGCCCAGCTTGAAGATATTGCCCACCTCGACCCCGCGCACCGTGCGCAGCGCCGCACCGCATTCGGGGCAGGCGTAGCCGTCGGCCGCGGCCACGATATCCGCCACGATATCCGCGGTGAAATCCCGGCCATAATTCACATTCAGGAAGTGATAGCCTTCCTCGTTCGAGCCCGCGACGAGATTGGGCGATATCGTCACCAGGTCATCCACCACCACCATCACGTTCTCCCGCCGAATGCCGATGGGCGAGCCGTAGCCCGGCTCCGCGCCAATAGCCTGGATCTCCTCCTCGTGGGCCGGGCGCAGCTCCTTGGCCTTGACCCCGTTGGCCAGTTTGGTCTCGTTCAGATCCATATCGCCCCGCACCACGGCGAAGACGAACTTCTGCACATCGTCCTCGCCCTCGGTGATGGTGGCCACCATGAACACAGCCTTTGCGGTCTTGCTTTGGGGAACGCCCAGGAAGTTGGCCAGGTCCTCGATGGTCTTCGTGTCGGGCGTGGCGACTTTCTTCAACGGTTGGGGGTCCTCGGCCTCGGGCTCGGGCTTGCGGAAGGTGGCCACTTGGCGATTAGCCGTGTAACCGCATGCATCGCAAATAACTAGGGTGTCCTCCCCGATGGGGGTGAGATACATGAACTCATGAGCCTGCTTGCCCCCCATCATGCCCACATCAGACTCCACCGCGATGGTGGGGAGATCGCAGCGATTGAAGATGTTGAAATAGGCCCGGTAGTGCGCCCAGTACTGCTTGTCCAACCCCTCCCAATCCCGGTCGAGGCTGTAGCTGTCCTTCATGGTGAACTCGCGCACACGGATGAGACCGCCGCGCGAGCGGGGCTCGTCCCGCCATTTGGTCTGGATGTGGTAGATGAGCGCGGGAAGCTGACGGTAGGAATGGATGATGTCCCGCACCAGGTCGGTGACCACCTCCTCGTGGGTCATGGCCAGGACCATATCCCGGCCCGTGCTGTCCTTCATCCGCCCCATCTCCGAGCCGATCTGATACCAGCGCCCCGTCTCCTTCCAGATCTCCGCGGGATGCACCACGGGCATTGTCATCTCTTGCCCGCCGATGGCGTTCATTTCCTCCCGCATGATGTTTTCGATCTTGTCCATGACCCGCCGAGCCAGGGGCAGATAGCTGAAGATGCCCGCGCCGAGCTGGCGGATGTAGCCCGCCCGCACCAGCAATTGATGGCTGATGAATTCCGCGTCCGCGGGCGCTTCCCGCAGGGTTTCTCCAAAAAGATGGCTGAGTCTCATAAGGTCGTTCCTCGATAATGGGAATGATGATTTTGATGCCGTATTATAGCCCAGAACAAGGGATT
>DUEQ01000417.1 GCA_011192085.1 Caldilineae bacterium | reverse complement strand
TGGCCCTGGGGTTGCTGACCGTAGTGGTGACGGTGTTGGCGGCCTGCAAGCCGACCCCAACCCCGACCCCCACGGAAGCCCCCACAGAAGCCCCCACGGAGGCCCCCACAGAGGCCCCCACGGAGGCCCCGGCCCCAACCGTGAGGACCGTGGTCATTGGTTTCACTGCTTCCCAGACCGGGAAGTATAACGTCTCCTCCACGCGCCAGGTGAACGGCCTTCAGCTGTGGATGGATCAGGTCAACGCTGCCGGCGGCATTCCGCTGAGCGACGGCACGGTGATCATGTTCGAGTCGGTCTTCTATGACGACGAGAGCAATAAAGACCGTGTCCAGGAGCTTTACACCCGACTGGCAACCGAGGACAACGCGGATTTACTGATCAGTCCTTACTCGAGTGGGCTGACCGCTGCTGCCGCGGTGATCGCTGAGCAGTACGGTAAAGTGATGATCACCACGGGAGCTGCTTCCGATGCCACTTACAAGGAGGGCTACACGCTAGTCTTCCAGGCTTACACGCCAGCCAGTCGCTACCTGACCGGCGCGGTAGACCTGTTGGGTGAACTGGACCCCGATGTCACGAAGGTTGCTATCGTGTACGAGAACACCCGGTTCGCCACCAGCGTGGTGGAAGCTGCCAAAGCGTACGCGGAGGAGCAAGGGTACGAGGTCGTGCTTTTCGAGGGCTACGACGCGGAGACCGCTGACTTCGGACCCTTCATCAACAAGATCGAGGAAAGCGGTGCAGAAGCCATCCTGGGTGGTGGTCACTTCCAGGACGGGAGTACGTTCGCCCGGCAGATCTACGAGAAAGAGCTTGCCGTCAAGTTCATTGCACTGTTGGTCGCCCCGCCAGAGCCCGACTTTGCCGATCTGGGCGATGCTGCCGTGGGGGTGGTTGGCCCCAGCCAGTGGGAGCCATTGGCTAACTTCACGCCCGAGGCAGCGGAGACGCTGGGCATCGAGTGGTTCGGTCCACCGGGCGAGATGTTTGTGGAGACCTATGTCGCTGCCTACAATGAGGAACCATCCTACCACTCCGCCGGCGGCTATGCGGCGGGCTTGATCCTGGAAAAGGCGATCAGGGACGCCGACTCGGTTGATCTGATGGCCGTCAAGGCGGCCTTGGATAGCATGGACATCCTCACCTTCTACGGCCGGATCAGGTTTGATACCAGCCCGGAGGCCCATGGCCTCCAGATCGGCCACGACATGGTGTATATCCAGTGGCAGAGGGATGCGGACGGCAACTTGGTCAAGCAGGTAGTGTGGCCGCTTGAGGCGGCAACGGCTGAAACGCTCTACCCGATGCCGTAGCGGTGTCATGAACATCCCGCAGGCGCCAATGGCGCCTGCGGGACCCCTTATAGAGAGGAGACACAATGGTTGATTTTATCGTCGCCTCTTTGGCCGATGGCCTACTTCTTGGGTTT
>DUEQ01000416.1 GCA_011192085.1 Caldilineae bacterium | reverse complement strand
GTCATTATAACACAACACAGGCATCACGTTCTCCTCGCAATTGACACCTCTCTTTCCACCGGGATACAACCCCCTCACACACCAATTTGCCCGCAAAGGAGCTCATCATGACGAAACTCACCCCGCCCCAGGGCCTCTACTTTGAAGATTTTCAGATCGGCGACAGCATCGAGAGCGTGGGCCGCACCATCACCGAAACCGACGTGGTGCAATTCGCCATGCTCTCCGGCGACTGGAACCTTATCCACACCAACGCGGAATACGCCAAAGATCAACTTGCGGGCGAACGCATCGCCCATGGCCTACTCGCGCTCTCCATCGCCTCGGGCCTGGCCGTGCGCCTGGGCTTCATGGAGGAGACCGTCATGGCCTTCATGGAGCTGGAATGGCAGTTCCGTAAATTCGTGCTCATCGGCGACACCATCCGCCTGCGCGCGACCGTGGCGGAGAAGAAGGAGGTGAAGCGGTTGGACGGCGGTTACGTGTGGTTCAAGATGGAGATTCTGAACCAGCGGGATGAAAAGGTGCAGCGGGGGACCTGGAAGGTCCTGGTGAAGAGTCGGGGAGAGGGATAGATTGCTTTAACAATGGTTGTTGGCGCGATCTGCGAAGGCTCTTTTGGGCCAGCGTTGATCGAGATCGCAACGGACGTCAAACGTCCATCGTAAAACGTCAGGACATGACGCATGACGGTGGACGTTTGACGAACTTGGCCGCCCTCGCCCCGGTCGTGAAAAGACATCGAGACATTATCAAGGCCCACATTTTCAACGACACCCTTCCACCTTCACCACATCCACGACGCCCGCACCGAAGGCGGGGATGTAGAGAAACGCACCATCCTCCGAGATAGCCAGGAATTGGCCGCCATGCTGGGCGTTTTGGGCGCTGACAGGGGCCGTGGCGACGATCTCGCCGGTCTCGGGCCGAATGGCCAACAACTGATTGGCGACCGCATCCAGGACGAAGAGCAGGCCGGTTTGCGAACTAAAGGCCAGGGCGTAGGGCGCGTTTGGAGAGAGATCGATAAAACGCATGACCTCGCCCGAACTGCTGTCCAGCACCCACACGCGCCTCGTTTGCCGGTCGCTAATGAAGAGTCGACGCCCGCCCTCATCCAGGGCGACGCCGAAAGCCTCGCCGTCGGGCAACGGCCCGAATGTTCCTTGTAGCGCGCCATCATTCCCGATCACGCTCACATACCCATCCAGATGGGTGATGTAGCCCGCTTCAGCGCCAGCCGCGACCAATGCAGGCATGCCATGGGTAGGGGTTGTGGCGATGGGCTGATTCGCGTTCAGGTCGATGGTGGTGACGGTATTATCCGCGAAGTTGGCCACGAAGAGACGGGAGGCGTTCGCGGCCGCGCCCCACGGCAATGCGCCAACGGGTATGGTGGCGATGACCTGCCGTCGGGCGAGAGAGAGGACGCTGACACCCCCGCTGTTGCGATGGATGAGATAGGCCCGGCCATGCTGGTAAACCACATCGTTCATGCCCCAACCCGAGGTGGTCACCTTCGCGACCGCGCCATCGAAGATAACCAGGGAGGCGTCGTCGAAGATGCCGACGAGAAAGCCGTTGGGCCAGGCGGCCACGCCTTTGGGATCTGGCCCCACAGGCACGCGCTGCTGTAAAATCAGCGAGCATTGGCCCGCGGGCGTGGCGGTGGGCGTTGCCGTGGCTGCGGGAGGCTTTGTGGGCGTATAGGTGGGGGCCAACGTGGGGATGGCCGAGGGAGTTGGCGCGAGAGTGGCGGTGGGCGTGGGCGTTGCCGAAGGCGTTGACGTAGGGGTGGACGAAGGCGACGACGTGGGCGTGGGGGACGC
>DUEQ01000415.1 GCA_011192085.1 Caldilineae bacterium | reverse complement strand
TTCCCCTTATGGAACTCAAAGTCTACTGGCAAATCCTCAAGAAACGCGGTTGGATCATCCTGCTGACCGCGGCCATCACCGCGATCGCGGCCTTTGGCTTCAGCCGTTTTCAAGAGCCCATCTACCGGGCGCGGATCCTGGTCAGCGTGCGCCCAGCCCGAGCCGACTTCGGGCTGACAGCCTCTACCAAGGACCTGTTGCGCAACTTCCAGACGAACCTGCTCACCCATCGCATGGCCAAAAAGGTCATCGACCGGGCGCAGCTCGACATGGACACCTACGAGATCCTCAGCGAGATCGAGGTCAACCCCGAACCCGACCGCTTTATCATCGAGATCGTGGCCAAAGACCCCGACCCGCAGACCGCGGTGACCATCGTCCAGACCATGGCCCAGATCTTTGTGGATGAGCAGGAAGCCTGGAATCAGAAGCAGGATAAGCGGGACCGCATCGACGTATGGATCGTGGATGACGCCCGAGATGCGCCCCAATGGCGGCCCAACCCCAAGCTGAACGCGGTCGCAGGAGTGATCTTGGGCGCGCTACTGGGCGCATTCATCCTCTTCGCCCTCGAATGGATGGCCTCCCGCTACATCCGCGCGGCCGAAGACATGGAGCGGTTCGATATCCGCGTACTTGGCGCCATCCCCGACGCCAAGAGCGCCAAACGCAAGGCTCAGAAAGCTCCCTCCTGACATTTCACCCCACCGGACAAACGTCATGACTCTCGATATTGTTGCTTTAACCAACGCCCAATCGCCTCAGGCTGAGGCCTACCGCAGCCTGCGCACAAATCTCGACTTCTACAGCCTGGAGAATCCCCTCCACACCCTGCTCATCGCCAGCCCCGAGCCCGATGACGATAAGACGAAGGTCGTGGCTAATTTGGGCGTCATCTCCGCTCAGGGAGGCAAACGCGTCATCCTGGTGGATGCGGACATGCGACGCCCGCGGCTGCACGACGTGTTTGGGGTGAACAACCATCGGGGATTGGCCACCGCGCTGGCCGAAGAGGAGGGCGATCTCCCTCTGGTTGACACCGCGGTCCCCAACCTGCGCATTCTGCCCGCGGGCCCAACGCCCGTCAACCCCGCCGACCTCCTGGCCTCTCACCGCATGAACGACGTGCTGGAGCAGCTCAAAGGCATGGCCGACGTCATCCTCTTCGACGCGCCCCCGCTGGTTGCGGTCACCGATGGCGCGCTGCTGGCGGCTCGGGTGGATGGCGTGCTGCTGGTGGCCCGCGCGGGCCAGACCCGTCGGGAGCTGGTGGAAAGGGCTCGGGACATCTTGGGTAAGGTCAAAGCCAATTTGGTGGGCGCGGTGCTCACCAATGCCGCAGTGGAAACCGGCGTGTACAAATACTATGGGGAATAAGCCATGTCCATGAAAGCCCTCATCCTTAGCGGCGGGAAGGGCTCCCGACTCTACCCGCTCACCTACACCAACGCCAAACAGCTCATCCCCGTGGCCAACAAGCCCGTACTCTTTCGCGTCATCGAAGCCATCAAGGACGCGGGCATCGAGGACATGGGCATCGTCATCGGTAGCGGCGAGAATGGCCGCAAAGTGCGGGCCGCGGTGGGCGACGGCAGCCGCTGGGATGTAAAGATCACTTACATCGTGCAGGATGAGCCGCGGGGGCTGGCCCACGCGGTGCTCATCGCCCGCGACTACCTGGGCGACGACCGCTTCGTCATGTTCCTGGGCGATAACGTCATCGAGGGCGGCATCAGCACCCTCATCCGGGAGTTCGAGAACTCCGACTACAACGCCCAAATCGTGCTCACGCCCGTGGCCGAACCCCAACATTACGGCGTGGCCGAGCTCAATCCCGATGGCAGCATCAAGCAGCTTGTGGAGAAGCCGAGGGAGCCTCGCAGCAACCTGGCCCTGGTGGGCATCTACATGTTCGATGATCTCGTCCACGAGGCGGTGCGCAGCATCAAGCCCTCCTGGCGGGGTGAGCTGGAGATCACCGACGCCATCCAGTGGTTGGTTGACCAAGGCTATCACGTCCATCCCTACATTCACCGCGGCTGGTGGATCGACACGGGCAAACCCATCGATATGCTTGCAGCCAATAGCAAGGTGCTGGAAGAGCTGACGCCCGCGATCCATGGCTTCGTGGACCGGGACTCCGAGGTGGATGAGCGGGTGACTATCGAGGAGGGGGCGCAGATCATCAATAGCGTCGTGCGAGGTCCCACCATCATCGGCGAAAACACCCGCATCATCAACAGTTACGTAGGCCCGTTCACCTCCATCTACCACGACTGCCTGATTGAGGACGCGGAGATCGAACACTGCATCGTGCTGGAAAAGAGTCAAATCATCGACGTGCCCGCGCGCATCACCGATAGCCTCATTGGCCGCAACGTCATCATCCAACGGTCGGAGCTCAAACCCCGGGCGTTGAAGATGACCCTGGGCGACAACTCGCGCGTAGGATTGATTTGATATCCCAAAACCTTGGAGGACATGG
>DUEQ01000414.1 GCA_011192085.1 Caldilineae bacterium | reverse complement strand
GTGCGGGATTGGCTTCAGCAGTGGAGCGATCTGGAGAGCGTGTTGGATGAGGAGGCCTCTTGGATCTATCGAGCCATCACCGAAAATACCGCGGATCAGGAAGCCAACGCTCGATTCGAGCAGGTCGTCACCGCTGTCTTTCCTCATTGGCAGGTGGCAAAACAACGGCTGAATGAAAAATGGGCCTCGGTGGAAGGATACGAACCTGATCAGGAGACTGCTCAGGTCTATCGGCGGGCGAAAGCCGAGATCGCACTTTTCACTGAGGAGAACATTCCCATCATCACTGAGCTGCAACTGCGCAGCAAGCGGTATCAGGAGATCACGGGCGGGCTCAGCATCGAATGGCAAGGGAAGAAGCTCACCATTCCCCAGGCCGAAGTGCTCCTTTCCGACCGGGATCGGAAGGTGCGAGAACAGGTATGGCGCAAGATCATGGACGCCTATCTCACCCATCGCGATGAACTGAACGAACTGTTCATGGATATGCTGGCCCGGCGTCGCCAATTGGCGAAGAACGCAGGTTACCCCGACTTCCGCAGCTATCAATGGGTCCGACAAGGGAGATTCGATTACACGCCCGAGGATTGTGCGGTCTTCCATGATGCCATCGAGCAAGAGGTCGCGCCTCTGGCCACGGAGATGTATGAGCGCATCGCCCGGGAGGTGGGGCTCGACCATCTGCGCCCTTGGGAGACGGGGGTCGGCAGTCCCTGGCTGCCCACCGTGGACCCTTACGACGAGCCGCTCCGCCCCTTTGATGATGTCGCCGAACTGGAGGAGGTGGGACAGCGGATTTTTGAGCGGGTGCATCCCGATTTCGGGCGCTATTTCCAATCCATGCGAGATGGCTTTCTCGATCTGGCTTCTCGGCCCAACAAGGCCCCGGGCGGCTATATGAATAGCTTCCCCATCAGCGGCAAGGCCTATATCTTCATGAACGCGGTGGGCTCCCATCGCAACTTCCGCACCCTCATGCACGAGGGCGGCCACGCCTTCCACTTTTTCGAAGCCTTCCAGCATCAGGACCTTATCTGGAATTATCACGCCCCCATGGAATTCTCTGAAGTCGCTTCCATGGGCATGGAGCAATTGAGCATGCCTTATTGGCGCAAAGAGGAGGGCGGCTTTTATAATGCGGAGGATTACCGTCGAGCCGTAGTGGAGCAGCTTACAGGCATCATCACCTTCTTGCCCTATATGGCCGTGGTGGACAAGATGCAACATTGGCTTTACACTGAAGCGCCCGAGGATGTGACCGCAGCCGATATCGACGACAAATGGTCAGAGCTGTGGGATCGCTTCTTGCCGGGGATCGATTATTCGGGCCTGGAAAGGGAAAAGGCCACAGGCTGGCACCGGAAGGGACACATTTTCAGTGCGCCTTTCTACTATATCGAATATGGTTTGGCCCAGATGGGCGCATTGCAGGTCTGGCGCAACGCGTTGGCCGATTCCGACGCAGCCGTTGCAGCTTATCGTCGCGCCCTAGCCGCGGGCTACACCCGATCCCTGCCCGAGCTCTTCCAGTTGGCCAACGCCCGTTTCGCGTTCGATCGCCAAACCGTGGGCGAGCTTATGAGCCTGGTCAGACGCGAATTGGAAAAACGCCTCTAAGCCATCGGCGTCGGTTCCGTGAGAAAAAGCATCGCCGAGCGATCTATCATCTCCGCCACCTGGAACGTTGGCGCTAGCCTCGCCAGCGTGGTGGTGTTGTTCGTGCGTTCGGTGATGCTTTCGCGATGGCTACCTGTCGCCACCTTTGGCGTGTATGGATTCGTCAGCGCCGCAGTGATGTTGGCCGCAGTGGTCCTCAATTTTGGCCTGACAGGCGCATTTCTTCACCGAGCGCCCGAAACCGAAGATGAATCCCAGGCCGCGGCCACCCACTTCACTATCATCACAGTGATCGCGCTGGCATGGAGTGCGATCATGATCGGCGGCGCGCTGTGGCTGACCACGGACGCGATCCGGCTCGCCCTCATCGTCATCACCCTGACCACCGCCCTCGCGCAACTGGCCCAAACGCCCCGAGTCATTCTCATGCGGCGCGTGGCACATCGTCGTCTGGCCATCATGCAATTCGTCAACGCCGTCCTCACCACCCTGGCTGCACTCACCCTGGCCTGGCGGGGCGCGACGCTGTGGGCGATGCTCATCACCAACATCATCAGCGCCTTCGTCACACTCAGTCTGCTGTATCTCTGGAAGCCAGTGTGGCGTCCCCGCTTTCGCTGGTCGCCGCCCGAGATTCGCTATTTCCTCCATTTTGGCAGCCGCACATGGCTCTCCTCCGTCCTGTTGAGCGCGCTGGATCGGATCGATGATCTGTGGACGGGCTTCTATCTCGGCAGCGCGCCTCTGGGATTTTACAGCCGCGCCTATACCTTTGCCACCTACCCCCGCCGCATCCTGGCCAACCCCATCAGCACCGTCTCCGGGGGAACCTTCGCCGAACTCAAACATGAGCGCGACCGGCTCTCCCAGGCCTTCTTTCGCGCCACGGCCTTTCTGTTACGCTCCAGCTTCTATCTGGGCGGGATGTTCGCGCTCATCGCCCCTGAATTCATCGGCATCCTCCTGGGCGAAAAATGGCTGCCCATGACCAATGTCTTCCGTCTGATGTTGATCTTCACCCTCCTCGATCCCATGAAAGCCATCGTCGCCAATCTCTTTGTCGCCGTGGGCAGGCCCGAACAGGTGATCCAGGCCCGCCTTGTACAACTCGTCTTGCTGATTGTAGGGCTGTTTGGTCTGGGATTCGCATGGGGCGTCGTCGGCGTGGCCCTGGCTGTAGACGCCATGCTGATGTCGGGCATCGCTATCCTGATGTGGAAGGCCCGCGCCTATGTCGACATCTCCCTGGTTCGATTGTTCGCGGCCCCCGCCATCGCGTTGGCCGCAGCGCTGACCCTGGCTTATGCTGCAATCCTCCTCGCAGGCCTTCGCGAAACCACCCTGACCAGCGCCCTGATGAAAGCGCTCATCTTCTCTCTGATCTATGTTCTTCTCATGCTGATCATGGAACGCGATCAGACCCTGGGCATGCTACGAAGAATCCGCTCCGCCATTCGCCTCTGACGCCCCTTATGGAACGCCCCGTTTTCATCCTCGGCAGCCACAAATCGGGCACATCCCTGGTCCGCAGCCTTCTTCAGGGCGCACCCGACCTCTTTGTCGTCCCTCTAGAAACCCACTTCTTCCAGTTTACGGGCTTTTGGGTGGATTACGCCTTGCGGCGCAGCCCTCCGCGCAGCCTCACCTTCGATGAAGCCCTTGCCGCGATGCGGGCGCATTTGCAACGCAGCAACGCCATCGCTTCAACGACCAGCGACAGCGTGCTGGTTGGACGATGGCATATGCCCGCGTTCGATGCGTGGATGCAGAAACAGGGCCGGGGCAGGTTCACTGCGGGGGATTGGCGCGGCTTTTTCG
The DNA here is from genome assembly GCA_011192085.1 of Caldilineae bacterium. GTDB lineage: Bacteria > Chloroflexota > Anaerolineae > J102 > J102 > M2005. The sequence continues at coordinate 3,099 of DUEQ01000414.1, read as the reverse complement.
ATGCCTACATCGAGGCGTTGCACGTGGGACTCTTCGGCCAGCCCCCCGACGCCATCCGATTTGTCGAGAAATCGGTGGAGCATGCCGAGTTCGCGGCGTTGCTGAAACAGCTTTATCCCGACGCCGCCTTTGTGCACATCGTGCGCAACCCCTACGCCACCCTGGTCTCCCTGCGTCGGCACATGAGCATCGCCGGCTATCCTATGCTGGGACCCGCTTTGGCCGCCTTGAACAACGCGTATTACTTCCTCTACCATAATCCTCGCATGATATCCGACTATCTGGTCGTACGTTACGAAGACCTCTTACAACAGCCGGAAGAGGTCATGCGCCGCATCGCCGCCCACATCGAGATTCCCTTCACGCCACAACTTCTGACGCCCGCCTCCCTCGACGGCCCCTGGGCGGGAAACAGCAGCAGCGGTCAGGCCTTCAAAGGCATCTCCACCCAGCCTATGACCGCCTGGCGAGAGCATATCCAGGCGCTGGAGACCGCGTTCATCAACCTCCTTTTCCCCCACGTCCTGCGCGATTTCGATTATGACCGACGTCCAGTTCGAGGTTCGGTTTACCGTCCCGCGCCCGGCGAACGACTCAAAACCTACATCAAAAACCGCTGGCTCTGGCTCCTGACCTCCCGCTCGGGCGTATTGCCCCTCTGATCCGCCATGCGCCTTTGCTACATTGCCAACGCAAACAGCATTCACACCCGCCGCTGGGTGGCGCCTTTCGTGCAACGGGGCGATGAGGTGCACGTGCTCTCCTACATGCGCGTGACGCGCCCCTGGCCCGAAGTCGCGTTGGTGGACCTGACCCAGCTCCCCGGTCCGCCCAGGGGCAAACGCTACTACTGGGCCTACTGGCTGCGAAACTACCTGCATCGCACCCGTCCCGACATCCTCCACGCGCATCAGGTCACCATTGCGGGATGGCTGGGCGCGCTTACGGGCTATCACCCCTTCGTGATCAGCGCCTGGGGATCCGACCTGTTGCTTGAGCCGAAACGATCCCGGTGGCGGCGCTGGAAGACTCGGTTCGCGCTGAACCGTTGCGATGCGCTCACCGCGCCTTCGCCCTTACTGGTGGAGGCCGCCTTGAAGTTGGATGTCCTGCGCGAGCGCGTGCATCTTATCCCTTGGGGCGTGGAAACTGATGTATTCACGCCAATCCCTGATGACCGCCTGGCGACGCGGCGGCGATTCGGCATCGATCCTGAGGCGAAGGTCATCTTCTCCCCCCGCGGGCTCAAACGTGTTTATAATCAGGACATCCTCATCCAGGCCGCGGCCCAAATCGCGCCAGATTCACCCTCAATTCACCTCTGCTTCCTCGATTTCAACGCAGATCTCGACTACAAGGACGCCCTTCGTCAACAGCTCTCGGACGCGGGCCTGACATCCCATGTGCACTGGCTGCCCGCTCAGCCCGACATGGCCGCCATGGCGCGCCTCTACCGCATGGCCGATGCGGTCGTCTCGATCCCCTCCTCTGAGGGATATGGCTTCTCTGTGTATGAAGCCCTGGCCTGCGGCGCACCCACCCTCATCACCGATCTGCCCATTTTTCAACATGTTCTGACGAATGAGGAGCATGTGCTGAAGACCCCTGTACGCGATGTCGCGTCCACCGCACAGGCGCTGCAACGTCTGCTGACGGATGCCGTATTGCGAGAGCGACTCTGTCGAAACGGCCTGGCCCTTGTTCAGAGCCTGAGCATCGCCCGGCGCATTCATCTCACCAAGGCGCTGTATTCAGAACTGCTCGCCTCCCCATAACGCGCTTATGCCCTATCGCCTCACCATCCTCTCCCTTTCCACCATCCATCAGGACGGCCGCGTCCTGCGCGAGATCGCATTCGCCGCCCGCGAGGGCTATGAAGTCACCGTGGTCGGATGGGGGCGTCTTGGTCAGGACGCGCCCCGCGTGACCATGCGCCCGGTGCAGCGGATCATCCTGCCTCCCGCGAAGCGGGCCATTCAGGCTGCGCGCATGTTGGGGGGGCGCATCACGCCACGAGCCTTTGAGCAATGGTATTGGGCCAAACCCGACCATCGCCAGGCCCTTCAGGCTGTGATGGAATCCCGCCCCGACCTGATCCACGCCAATGAAGCCATCGCCCTGCCTATCGCCATCGAGGCCGCGCGGCGCACCGGGGCCAAAGTCCTCTTCGACGCCCATGAATACAGTCCCGACCATCGGGCCAACACCCTGGCGTGGCGCATCATGGCCCAGCCCCTCTACACCTACATCATCGCCCGCTACGCCCCCCAGGCCGACGCCATGATCACAGTCGAGGCTCATATCGCTCGCCGCTACGAAGAGACGTTCGGCATCCCCCATGTGGATGTCATCCTCAACGCCCCCGCCTATCAGCCCATGCCCTTTCATCCTGTGCATCCGCAGCGCATTCGCATCATGCATCACGGCGGCTCGGTTCGAGAACGGCGCATGGAAGTTATGATCCGGGCGCTGGCCCTGACCGACGAGCGCTACTCCCTCGACTTCATGCTTATGCCCGATTCTGGCGGTGGCTACCTGAACGAGCTGAAACGCCTGGCCCAAAGCGAGGCGCCAGGCCGCATCCGCTTTCTGGACCCGGTGACCCCAGCGAATATCGTTCGCACCATCAACCCTTACGACATGGGCCTGTTTCTCATCCCGCCGGAAAACTTCAGCTATGCCATGAGCCTTCCCAACAAGTTTTTCGAATTCATCATGGCTGGGCTGGCTGTGGCCGTTGGCCCCTCCCCCGCAATGGCCGCCATCGTGCGTGAATATGGCCTAGGCGTCGTTGCCGGTGATTTCGAGCCCGCGGCCATGGCGGAGCGACTTAACGCCCTGACGCCGGAAGCCATTGACGCCATGAAACAACGCGCCCTGGATGCGGCCAAGACCCTGAACGCCGAACAGGAGATGGCCAAACTCCAGGCCATTTACGCCCGATTGCTGGCCTCCTCATGAGTGTCATCCTTCGCCCGAACGCCCTGGAAGAGGCCCTGGACATCCTGGCCCGGCCCATGCTCGTCCAGATCACCGCGGGCGGCCCCCCGCCCAGACTCCAGTCCCACGCGCTCATCCTAGATGTCAGCCGGGTGAGCG
>DUEQ01000413.1 GCA_011192085.1 Caldilineae bacterium | reverse complement strand
GGCAAATGTCGGAATTCATCGTTATAATGACATTTACTTTGGCGATGGTAGGCAACCCATGACGACTTCAACAACCCCCTGGCGATTGATCATCACAGACCCGGCGTCGGGCTCCTGGAATATGGCGGTGGATGAGGCCATCGCCCGCCTGGCCGCCCGCGATGCCACGCCCCCCACGCTGCGTTTTTACCAATGGCGTCCCCCCACCGTCTCTCTAGGACGCCATCAGCGGGTGGAGGACATCGACCGGGCCGAGCTGGCGCGGCGGGGCTGGGGGCTCGTGCGTCGCCCCACCGGGGGGTGGGCCATTTTGCACACCGATGAGCTCACCTACAGCATCGCCGGGCCCGCGAGCGATCCCATCCTCGACGCGCCTGTGCTCGACGTGTACAACCGCATCAGCGACGGACTGTTGCTGGGATTGCAGCGGCTGGGCGTGGACGCGGTGAAAGCGCCCGCGTCGGCTCGCGCGGGCGATGCCAGCGCCGCCTGTTTCGAAGTCCCCAGCGCGTATGAGATCAGCATACGAGGGCGGAAGATCGTTGGCTCGGCCCAGCGCCGGGCTGCTGGTTTCGTGTTGCAACATGGCTCCCTGCCCTTGCGCGGGGACATCACCCGGCTGGTGGAGGTGATGGTTTTCGAACGGGAGGCGCAGCGGGACGCGTTCCGGCGGCATTTGGCCGCGCGGGCCACGACTCTGGAAGCGGAGCTGGATCGGGTCGTTTCCTTTTGGGAGGCGGCCGCCGCCCTGGTGGATGGTCTGAACAGCGCGCTGGGCGTGGATTTCGAACAGGGCGAGCTCACACCTGAAGAGCTGGACATGGCCCGCGAGATCGAGCGGGAGAAATACGCGGCCGAGACCTGGACCGAGCGCATCTCTCTCACTCCCCAACGGCGCTTCTGATAGACAATAGAGGATGGCTTTCATGAGTCTCCGCCATCCTTCGTCCATCCTCCACATTTCCATCGGTATCGACGACCTGTCGTTCAGTCCGCCTGTTCACTGAATACTGAACGCTTCTCCCCCATGCCCATCGGTTCCGCCCTGGTCGAGCTCGAGATCCCGGCCAGCAACTCCCTTAAGGATAAGCGCCGGGTAGTGAAATCTGTCATCGCCCGCCTGCGCCATCGCTACAACCTGGCCGTGGCCGAAGTGGATTCGCTGGACGAATGGCATCGAGCCACCATTATGCTGGTGACGGTGGCCAACAGCAGCGGTTACGCCCACGGCCTGCTGGAGAAGGCGGTCGATGATCTCGCCTCCTGGCGGCTGGACTGCGTCATCGCCGCGTATGAGATCGAGATATGGTAATGGGAAACGCCTCCCCGGAACGGGCCAGGGAGGCGTTGGTTTCGCGCAAACAGTCGGGGGGATTTACCCGTTATTCGCTTCTTCGAGCTGTTCTGGGGTGACGATGGAGCCGTACTTCGCCTTCAGGGCCAGCAAGTCCTCTCGCTGCCGGGCGTAGACCTGGAAGATCTTCTCGGGCACGCTCTCTTCCTTGCGGTACGCCTCTTCTTGCAGGTCGAGCCGGGCCACCAGGTTGTTGATGTAGAGGGCGAACTGGCGGTCGTACAGCTCGCGGGGATAGTCCTTGTCGATGATCTCCGTGAAGAGCTGTTTCAGGTCCTCATACCGGGGAATGTAGCCGATGGGGGTTTCGATGGCGTCCACGTCGCCGTGCGCGCGGCGCTCCAGCCAGGAGAGCCACACCCGCACGTCTCGTTTTTCGCCCAACAGCCCCTTGCCCTCACCCCCGCGGGCCTCATGGGTAAGAAAATAGTTCAGGCCCGCCATGATGGGCCGGGTCTCGTCGGTGAACAGGGGCGAGTTGAAGAATTCGAACTGGGCGCGCATGTAATCGCCCAGGGGGCCGGGGATGAAGGGGGAGTTGGCCCAGGGCTGACGCCGCACGCCCGAGACCCCGATCTCGGTGGCCGTGGCCGCCGACACAATGGACGCGCCGATGGCGACGCCTTCGTCCGGATCGCGGGCCACCCACACGGGCGGCATGGTGTCCGCATCCCGGCCCGAATAGGTGATCACCTTCACAGGCGCGCCCTCGGGGCTTTCGGCCAGCGTCAAATCATAATTCTCGATGGCCTCACAGGGCACCGTCACCCGGGCGTTGGGGTGCGACATGGGGATGGGGTTGCCCTGTTCGTCGGTTTTGCCCCGCCACCATTCGCCCTGGAAGTTGATTCCCTTCTCGGGCGGGTCATCACAGCAACCTTCCCAATAGGGCGCGCCATCGTGGATGAGCACATTGGACCAGATGACTTCCGCGCCCGGATTCCGCAGCGCGTTCATCAGATGGGGATCGCTGTCCCAATTCACATCCTTGATGATGCCGAAAATGCCTCTCTCAGGATTGACCGCCCGCAGCGTGCCATCCTTTTCCTCGATCCACATCTGGGCCAGATCGTCTCCGATAAACGCGTCGCCCGCCATGGCGGTGGTGGTTTTGCCGCAGCCCGAAGGCGCCGCGCCCGCGAAGATGGTCTTGCGCCCGCCAGGACCGATCATGCCGGTGATGAACATGTGCTCGGAGAGCTCCTTCCCTATCTTGAAATACGTGGCCATGTCCACCGCGAAGCGGTGATTGCCCTTCTTGAGCAACAGCGTGTTGCCCGCATACGTGCAGAACATGCTGAAGGTGGTGAGCCAGCTCCGATCCATGAACACCCGGGCCTTGGGCAGGTCCTCAGGACGATTGGGACCCTGGGAATGCACATTCTTAAAGATGTAGCCCACCCGCTCCGCTTCTTCGTCGAAGCGCTCATACACATGCCGGTAGAGGATGTCGGCGCTGTGCATCACATAAGCGGAGCTAGAGATCTCCACCGCGGGCGCCGAGGCTTTCGCTCCCACCGGACCGCGGGAATAAAAACCCACCATCATGGTCATGCCCTGCATGATATTCGTCATGTATTCCCGAACATACTCAAAGGCTTCGTCCCGTTCGATCTTCAGCGCCAACACACTTACATCCTCTCCAGGATTGACGATGTAAAACGTGCGGTCCACAATGCGGGCCTGCTCTTGCGGGAGATCGAAGTGGATGGTGTGTTCGGGCATGGCCAGGGGCGCTTCCTCTTTCCGCTCCAGAGCCAACGCCCGAACCCATTGCATGTCCTCGGGCGAGCCGGAGTGGATGAAAACATGGTCCGGATTACACATCGAAATGGCGTTCGCCACGGTCAGCAAGGCCTCTTCATTGTGAATGCGGGCGAGTTTGGCCCGGTTGGCGGCATCCAGCCTGGCATCGAACAGGGCCTGGGCCTGTTCCAAGGATTTGATGCCGCCGATTTCCGTCAGGATATCGACGCCTTTGCGTAATTCCAACATAATGGACTCCTTTTTTTTTCGTTGTGAGTTC
>DUEQ01000412.1 GCA_011192085.1 Caldilineae bacterium | reverse complement strand
TGACATACCGAGAAGTTTTCATTCAATCCACTGCCATTTTCTGTTTTCATTTTGATCGCCATGACACCCAAAACCAGCGAAGCCATCCGCGAAGCCTTCCTCAGCTACTTCGAAGCACAGGGCCACACCCGCGTCCCCAGCTCCTCCCTCATCCCCCACAATGATCCCACCCTGCTGCTGACCAACGCGGGCATGGTCCAGTTCAAGGACGTGTTTCTGGGCCTGGAACATCGACCTTATCAGCGCGCGACCACTTGCCAAAAATGTATGCGCGTCTCGGGCAAGCACAACGATCTGGAAAACGTGGGCCCGTCGCCCAGGCATCACACCTTCTTCGAGATGCTGGGCAACTTCAGTTTTGGCGATTACTTCAAAGAGGGCGCGATCCACTTTGCCTACGAATTCCTGGTGGACCGTCTGGGGCTGGACCCCGACCGCCTTTACTATACTGTCCACACCTCGGATGACGAAGCCTACGACATCTGGACGAAACAGCTTGGCATCGCGCCCGAGCGCGTCTATCGCATGGGCGACAAAACCAACTTCTGGGCCATGGGCGATGTCGGGCCCTGCGGTCCCACCAGTGAGATCCACTACGACTGGGGGCCAGAAGCCTGCACCTGCGGCGACCCCAACTGCTCGGTGCTGCTAGACAACGGATGCGATCGCTGGTTGGAGGTGTGGAACCTCGTGTTCATGCAATTCAACCAGGACGCAGATGGCGCGCGCACGCCCCTGCCCAAACCGGGCGTGGACACGGGCATGGGCCTGGAGCGCATTGTCAGCGTCATCCAGAACACGCCCATCAACTACGACACCGACCTCTTCCTGCCCATCATGGACCGAGTGCAGGAGCTGACCGGGCACAGCGACGCGCAGCGGAAACAGCACATCGTCAGCTATCGGGTCATCGCGGACCACGCCCGCGCGGCCGCGTTCCTCATCGCAGACGGCGTGCGGCCCGGACCCGCGGGCCGGGGCTACGTGCTGCGCATGGTCATCCGCCGCGCGCATCGCTTTGGCCGCAAGATCGGACTCACCCAACCCTTCCTCCATCATATCACGGACGCGGTCGCGGCTAAGATGGGCGGCGTCTATCCCGAGCTGGTGGAGCGGCAAGAGCTCATCCGCCGCACCGTCACCCTGGAGGAAGAGCAATTTATCCATACGCTGGGCCGGGCCTTGCAGATCCTGGATGAGGCCCTGGCCGAGCTAGACGCCCGGGGGGAACAGGTGCTGCCGGGCGAGATCGCGTTCAAACTCAAATCCACCTACGGCCTCCCCTTCGAGGTCACCCGCGACATCTGTAACGAACGGGGCTATGAGGTGGACGAGGAAGGGTATCGCCAGGCGGACCGCCGTCATCGCGAGATCAGCCAGGGCAAGATCAGCCAAGCCCAATACGGGGTGGACGCGGACTTCTACGCCGCGCTGCTACCCAACCTGGAGGGCAAGGGCCTGCTGCCGCCCGAAGGCGTCCTCTACGACCCCTATGCCGGCATGACCCGCCACACCCGCATCGCGGCCATCATCAAAGAGGGCGAGCTGGTGGATGGGGCTCGCGCCGGGGAGAAGGTCGAAATCGTCCTGGCCGAGACTCCCTTCTACGTGGAAGCGGGCGGCCAGGTCAGCGACACCGGCGTCATCGAGGGGTCCGATGGACGGGCCCAGGTCGAGGATGTGCGCCGCCCGGTCAGCAGCATGATCGTGCACGAGGCGGTGGTTGAATCGGGCGAGCTCCATGTGGGGGACCAGGTCACCGCGGCCGTGGACGCGGAGCGCCGCTGGGACATCATGCGCAATCACACGGCCACCCACCTGCTGCATCGGGCTTTACGCATGTATCTGGGCGAGCACGTGCATCAGGCGGGCTCCCTGGTCGCGCCCGACCGCCTGCGCTTCGACTTCACCTACGACAAACCCCTCACGGAAGAGGAAATCAAAAAGATCGAGACCACGGTCAACGAGGCCATCCTGGCCGATTATCCCGTGCGTATTCAGTACAAAAAGCTGGACGAAGCCATCAGCGAGGGGGCCACGGCCCTGTTCGGGGAGAAGTATGGCGACATCGTACGCACCGTCTCTCTGGGCGATGAGAAGTTCAGCAGCTATGAGCTGTGCGGCGGCACCCACGTGCAGCGCACCTCGGAGATCGGCCCCTTCCTCATCGTCAGCGAAGGCTCCACCGGCCGGGGCGTACGCCGCATCGAGGCCTTGACTGGTCGCGAGGCCGTGCGCTACATCGAAGCGCGGCTGGACATCCTCAATCAAGCTGCTCGCGCCCTCCACACGCCCGTGGAGAACCTGGTGCAGAAGGCGTCCGACCTGAAGGAGCAGGTGACTCAGCTCCAGCGCGAGGTACAGAAGCTGCGCCAACAGGTCCTCAGTCAGCAGGCCCGGCAGATGACCGACGCCGCGCGCGAGATCGCGGGCGTGAAAGTGCTGGCCCTGAAGGTGGACGCGGCCAGCGTGGACGAGATGCGGCGTCTGGCCGACGACTTGCGGAACAAACTGGGCTCGGGCGTCGTCGTGTTGGGTGCGATCATCAACGACAAACCCATGCTCATTGCCGCGGCCACGCCAGACGTCGTGGAGAAGGGCGTCCACGCCGGGAACATCGTCAAAGCCCTGGCTCCCATCATCGGCGGTGGCGGCGGCGGTCGCCCCAACATGGCTCAGGCGGGAGGTCGAGAGACCTCGAAGCTGGCCGAGGCCCTGGACGCTGCCTATAAGATCGTGGCGAGTCAATTGGAGAAGTAATCGGTGATCAGCATTCAGTAATCAGTTTGCATGTTGCCCCCTAATGACTGATTACTGATGACTGGTGACTGTTCACCAAACCTGATGCCTCAACTCGAAATCCAAACCATCCCGCTCACCCCGCCCGCGACCGTGGCCAAGGCCCGGCTCGCGGTTTTGCGCGCGGAGCCCGGTGCGCGGCTGCTCTTCCTCCTCCCCGACGACGCGGACAACTTCGCGCATCTGCCCCGGCTCAAGGCGCTGCGTCAGGCCGCGGATAACGCGAGCGTGCAGATCGGGCTGGCGACCCGGGATAAGGATATCCACGACTTCGCCAAAAAGGCCCGCATCCCCACATACAAATCGGAGGAGGCCGCGCGGCGACGCTGGCGCTGGCCCCGTCCCGAACCGCCCCTGCCCCCACCCCATAAAATACGCCCGGCCTACATCCCAGCGCCACCCGGCGGGACCGCAGTGCAGCGCGCGCCCGCCATCGTCACCCAACCCGAGGGGACGGTGCTGTGGGGCGAGCCGCGGGCCAAAAAGGATCGATCCTGGCTGCGGGGACTGGTCTATGTGGCCTTCATCGGCCTCGTGGCCCTCATGCTCCTGGGCGTCACCTGGTATCTGCTGCCCCAGGCCACGGTCACCCTCATCCCTGCCCGCACCACGGTCATCAGCTCGGTGGAGCTGGCCGCGCGTACGGGCATCGAGGAGCCCGACTACCTGAACATGCTCGCGCCAGCCAGGGTGGTCCAGGCCCGGGTGGAGGGTTACGGCACGACTCCCACCACCGGGCTGGATGACGCTCCCGTGGGCAAGGCCACCGGCATCGCGACCTTTATCAACAAAACCAGCCGAGAGATCATCGTCCCGGAAGGCGCCATCGTGCGCACCACCTTCGGCGAAAACGTGCGCTTCCGCACCCTGGACGAGGTGACCGTGCCCGCGGGCGTGGGTCGGCAGGTTCAGGTCCAGATCGAAGCAGTTGAGCCGGGCCTCATCGGCAACGTGCCCGCGCTCACCATCAATGAGATCGAAGGTCCGCTCAACATCAGCCTGCGAGTGAGCAATCCCTTCAATACGGAGGGGGGCACGGTGGAGCGCGTCGCCACGGTGACCCAGGAGGACAAGGACAGACTGAAGAACGAACTCCTGGCCCAGCTCCAGCAGCAAGCCTACATCAAGCTGGGCGAGAACCTGCGTCCGGGCGAATACATCCCCCCCGAGACCGTGCAAACCTTTGTCTTGGCCGAGACCTACGACCGCTTTTCGGGCGAGCACGCGGATGAGCTGGGCTTGCAACTGCAATTGCTGGCCCGTGGCCTCGCCATCGATCTCGACGGCGCTCGCCAACTCGCGGAACGCTCGTTGCGCGAATCGGTCCCAGAGGATGTACACCTGCTGGAGGAGACCATCCAGACCGGCGATCCCCAGTTCACCCTCTTTGGCGATGAGTTCGTTAATTTCACCATGACCGCCCGCGGCGAAGCCATCAAGCCCATCGAGCCGGGCGATGTGCGGGCCGTGCTGGCGGGCGCGCCTGTGGACACAGCAGAACAGCTCTTGATGGACACATTCGACCTGGCCCGCCCCCCCAACATCATCCTCGCCCCCTCCTGGATCAAAACCCTGCCCCATCTCCCCTCCCGCATCATCGTGCGCGTGTACAAGGAATGACCATCTGGCTGGCCCTGGACATCGGCGACAGGCGCATTGGCCTGGCTGTGGGCAGCGACCAGGCCCGCCTGGCCCGCCCCCTGCGCGTCATCACTCGCGGCAGCAAGGAGCAGGACTTCGAGGCCATCACCCGGGCCGTGCAGGAGGTCGGGGCCGAGGCCCTGCTGGTGGGGCTGCCCCTGAACATGGATGGCAGTGAAGGCCCCCAGGCCAAACGGGTGCGCAAATACGCCGAACGCCTGCGCCGCCGTCTCCACCTGCCGTTGCGCTATCACGACGAACGCCTCTCATCCTTCGTGGCCGACCAGATTCTGGCTGAGAAACCCCGCAAAAAAGACCGTCGTCAACCCAACGACGCCATCGCTGCCGCCGCCATCCTGCAATCTTTTTTGGATCTGACGATGGACGATGGACGATAGACCATTGACCATTAGCCATTGGCAATTCCTATGCACGACCTTCTCGTCAAGACTTTCCCCCGCTTTCTGCTCTTCATCGCCGTTCTGGCCACCATGGTGGCGCTGGGATTCATCGCCCGCGCCTGGACCCAGGCGCAGATGGCGGCCTACGAGGCTGAGCGGCCCGAGACCGGGTTGGTGCGCAACGCCACCGCGGCCTGGAAGAACCTCAACCCCGACAACTTCGAGACCCAGGCCCTCCAGTTCTACCTGAACATGAACCGCCAGGCCATCTACGAGCCAGTGGATCCCAACGGCGAGCCTGTGGAATTCCGCGTCGAGCTGGGCGAAACGGGCCGCAGCATCTCCGAACGGTTGGAAGCCATGGGCTTGATTAGAGATGCCAGTCTGTTCCGGCTTTATTTACGCCTAAACAATCTGGAGCAAAAGCTGGAAGCGGGTAAATTCATCCTCTCGCCCGCGATGACCGCGCCCGAGATCGCGGAGGCCCTGCAACAGGCCCGCCGCGAAGACATCCTCGTCCGTATTCCAGAAGGGCGACGGGCCGAGGAGATCGCCCAGGTGCTGGATGAGGCGGGCGTTCTCGACGACGCGGAATTCATGGCCGCGGTGCGCTCGGGCGACCTCAACCTGCTGGGCCTGCCCGACTACCCCCTCCTGCGGGATAAACCGCCGGGAGCGTCCTTCGAAGGCTACCTCTTCCCCGACACCTACCGCTTCCCCGAAGACGCCACGCCCGCGGACGCGCTTCGCCAGATGTTCGACAACCTGGAAGACAAGATCGCCCAGAAAGACCGGGACGCGATCGCTGCCAGCGGGCGCACCTTTTTCCAGGTTCTCACCCTGGCCTCCATCGTCGAGCGCGAGGCCGCGCGCGATGATGAACGCTCCCTCATCGCCTCCACCTATCTCAACCGCCTGGGACCCGTCTGTGAAAAAGAGGTCTTCGGCTACCTCGCCGCCGACCCCACCGTTCAATACGCCATGGGCTACGACCCCGAGCAGGACACCTGGTGGCCTACCGTGCCCAACGTCGAGGATTATCTCAAGATCAATTCCCCTTACAACACCTATCTTTACCCGGGCCTGCCTCCCGGCCCCATCGCCAACCCCAGCCTGGCCTCCATCCAAGCCGCCATTTACCCCGCGCAGACCACCTACTGCTATTTCGTGGCCACGGGCGACGGCGGGCACGTCTTCTCGGAAACGGGCGCGGAGCACGAGCTCAACGTTCAGCAAAATCAGCCGTAACAAATAGATGACAAATGTCTGGAAACAACGCGGTTTCATTCAAAGCATGGGGCGTCATCGGCTCCATCATCCTGCTGGCGTTGGCGCTGGCGGGGTGCAAGGATGTGGGCTCGCCCGAGGTGGTGAAGATCGGGCTCATCGCGCCCTTCGAGGGGCCTTCGCGCCCGCTGGGGTATGATACGTTGAATGGGGTGAAGCTGCGCATCGATCAATGGAACGAAAGGGGCCAGGAGCCCAAGATCGAGCTGGTGGCCCTGAACGATGATGGCGATCCTGAACTGGCCGCGAAACTGCCCGATCAACTGGCCCAAGACCCCGACATCCACATGATCCTGGGGCCGCCCCAGGGACACACCGCGATGGCCGCGCTCCCCGCTCTGCAAACGCATGACATCCCTGCGCTGCTTCTGGCGCCCGTGCGCAGCGTTCCCGCGGATGGCCTCATCCTGCCCTTCTCCGGGGTCGGCGCGCATTACCAGAAGCTCTTTCAGCCCATGTTCGGCATCCTGCCCCCGGCCTGGTCCCAGCCCGTCAACCAGCCCTCCATCTGGCTGGGCGATCCCCTGACACTGGCCCAAATCCATCTCGAATCCCCCGAATTGATCAAAGCAGCAGGGCCGGTGGCCGGGGAAGAAGCCCTGGAAGGTTGGGCGCCTGGCCTGACCTGGTCCATCCCCTGGGCCGCGCCCATACCCAAGGACCTCCCCGAATCCTTCGCTCAGGATTACGAAGCCCTCGCGGGCAAGCCGCCCAACTACGCCGCGACGTTGGCCTACGCGGCCGCGGACGAAGCCATCCGCCTTATCACCAGCGCCGCGGACTATCGCCCCGACAACGAGGCGCTCAAGCAGGTTCACATCCCGCCCATCGGCATCGTCAATTCCCACCTCATCAAATAAGACCACGCCCGCTATGCACCGCTATTTGATGATCTCTCCCGAATACAATCTGCAACGCGTGGGCGGTCTGGGCGTGCATGTGCAGGGCCTGGCGCCGCGCCTCAGCGAGCGCGTGCTCCTGGACCTATTCGTCCCCCGGTACCAGGGCCTGGGGGATTACTGTGAGCCTCTGGGGCAGTATGGCGCCGTCTATCGCGTGGATGCCACTGAACCCAAAACGGGTGAGGAATTCGACTTGCAGGTATGGCGCATGAATGACCAGCTCAACTCGGTCATCACCCGGCACATCACCTCTGGACGACGATTCAGTCTGATGCACGCCCATGACTGGCTCAGCGGCTATGTGGCCAATGACCTCCATCAGCGCTACGGCATCCCCATGGTGGTCACTATCCACGCCACGGAGATGGGGCGGCGGCGGGGCAACGTGTGGGGACATCCCCTGAGTGAGCGCATTCACCTGGCCGAACAGTATCTGGCCCGAGAAGCCGATCTCATCATCGCATGCAGCGAATTCATGCGGAGTGAGATCATCGAGGCCCTGCATGCTCCTCCGGAGAAGATCCGCGTCATCCCCAACGGCGTGGAATATGAGCGCCTCATCATCCATCTGCGAGATCATCTCGAGGCCCTGCCCTACATCCGGCGGCGCTGGGCTGGCCCCGACGATCCTCTGATCTTCTTCGTAGGCCGCCTGGAGTGGGAAAAAGGCCCAGACCTGCTGGTGGAGGCCATGCCCAGGGTGCTGGAGGACTTCCCCAACGCCAAACTCATCCTGGCTGGAAAAGGCTCCTACACCGACCAGATCGTGGAGCTTATTCATAGGTTGGGGCTGGAAGACCGCGTGCAGGTGGTGGGGTTCATCAGCGATCAGACCCGGAATGAGATCTACGCAGTGGCGGATGTGGCCGTGTTCCCCAGCCGCTACGAGCCCTTCGGCATCGTGGCCCTGGAGGCCATGGCCGCGGGCGCGCCCGTCATCGTGGGGGATGTAGGCGGGTTCAGCGAAGTGGTGGAGCATGGGGTGACGGGCCTGCGCGTGCCCAACGATCCTCAGGCCATCGCCCACGCTATTCTCCATACCCTACGCCGTCCCGACCTTGCCTCGGAACGCGCGCGCAGAGCCCAGGAGGTCGTCCGCACCCAGTACAGCTGGGAGGCCATCGCCGACCGGGTGTTGGAGACGTATAGGGAGCTGGTTTCCTGAGGTTGGGTCAGAGCAACCTCGCTCTCTGCGCGTCCGTGGCGAGGTTTTTATGTCCGACTAGAGGGCGCCGTGGCTCATTTCCGATAATGTCTATTCATGCGACGTTTGCTGGGGCGGGATTGACGTCGTCATCGGGCTGAATTGTCCAACCGCCGCGCTTGCGGATATAATGAAGCGTGCCAAAATCCACCACAAAAGGAAGTCAAACTTGACGATCATCCCCACGCAATGGGAATTGCCTTCCCCCGTTCCCCCCCACGTACGCGCTCGCTATCCCCACCTCCATCCCATCATCCAGCAAATCCTCTATAACCGCGGCGTCACCGAGCCCGATGACGTGGCGGAATTCTTCGGCCAGCGCACCCGCTCCGACGACCCATTCCGCCTCATCGGCGTGACCGAGGCTGTCACTCGGCTGCGCCGCGCCATCCAACAGGGGCGCGCCATCGCGGTTTACGGCGATTTCGATGCGGACGGCGTCACCTCCACCGCGGTGATGGTGCAGACTCTACGCGCGCTGGGCGCACAGGTCACGCCCTACATTCCTCATCGCGTGGATGAAGGGTATGGGCTGAACACCGGCGCGCTGGAATGGCTGAAAAGCCAGGGGATCCGCACCGTCGTCACCGTGGATTGCGGCATCCGGGCGATGGAGGAGGTGGCCTTTGGCAAAGCCATCGGCCTGGAGATGATCATCACCGACCATCATTCCATCGGATCGGAGGTGCCCGACGCGGACGTGGTGGTGAACCCCAAGCTGCCCGAATCGAAATACCCTTTTCGGGATTTCGCGGGGGTCGGGGTGGCGTTTAAGCTGGCCCAGGCCCTGCTTCGCGTGGAAGCGAACTCGCCCGTGGCGCCCAAACCCGTGACGCTGACCGAAGAGGACCTGCTGGACCTGGTGGCATTGGGCACGGTGGCCGACATCATGCCCCTGGTGGGAGAGAACCGCATCCTGGTACAGCGGGGGCTGGAGGCTCTGCGAGCGGCGCATCGCCCCGGCATTCGGGCGCTGGCCCAACGTTCGGGCCTGGATCCCCGGGAGATCGACGCCACCGCCATCGGTTTCCGGCTCGGTCCCAGGCTGAACGCCGCAGGCCGGCTGGAGAGCGCTGTCCTGGCCTATAACCTGCTCATGGCGACCACCTCTGCCCAGGCCGAGGAGATCGCCTATCAGCTCGATATGCTCAACCGACAGCGCCAGGCCCTCACCAACGAGGCGGTGCAGTGGGCCATCCGCGAGCTGGGGGATCATCCGCCCGAGCATGTGCTGTTGGTGGCTCGCGACGATCTGAATCCTGGCATCGCCGGGTTGGTGGCCAGCCGCCTGAAGGAGCACTACTTTCGGCCCGCGCTGGTAGCGCATCTTAATGGCGACGCGGCCCGCGGCTCCGCTCGCAGCATCCCTCAATTCCACATCACCCATGCACTGGACCAGTGCGCCGAGCTCCTCATCCGCTATGGCGGCCATGCTGCGGCCGCGGGCTTCACCCTGCCCATCGACAACCTGCCCCAACTGCGCCGCTGCCTCAACGCCATCGCGGCGGAGCAAATCCGGCCCGCCGATCTGATCAAATCCCTGGACATCGACGTCATCGCCCCCCTGCGGGAGCTGGATTACGCGCTGTTGAACAAGCTGCAAGAACTGGAACCCACGGGCAGCGCCAACCCCAGGCCCGTCATCGCCATCCCCGACCTGTTGGTCAAAGGCCAGTATCTGGTGGGAAGCGAGGGCAAGCATTTGAAGTTGAGGCTCTCCGACGGCGTCGTCACCTTCGATGCCATCGCCTTCGGTCAGGCGCAGCGGACGGAGCCCCTGCCCATGCGGGTGGATGTGGCCGCCTATCTCACCGAAAACGTGTGGCGCGACCGCCGCTCTTTGCAATTACAGATCCTGGATATCAAACCCGCAGGCCGCGGCGTGCCGCCGGAGCTACGTCCGGCATAAGGAAATAGGATAATGAACCATCTGAAAGCCCTTTCCGGTCCGGTCAAGATCGGCCTCGTCGCGGGGAGCGTCGCCATCCTGCTGGCGCTCTTCGGCATCGTCAAAGGCGCTGTGCCCGCGAACCCCCTCAGCATCCTCATGGCCCTGGCCATCAGCGGCGTGAGCTGGTTCGTCGTGGCCTGGGCCATTGCCACCGCGGCGAGGGATGTAGAAGAGGACATGGCCGAAATGTAATGCGCGCTGCGTAACCTCCTTACGTTTTACGCATTACGTTTTACGTCAAGCTAAAGACGCGTCCAAACTCGCGACCAGCGCATTTTTGCCAACGAAATCCCTTCACCCAACCAAACCATGCCCCTCAAACCTCCCTTCTCCTCCCTCAAAGCCTGGCTCATCGACATGGACGGCGTGCTCTATCATGGCGCGCGCCCCCTCCCCGCGGCCAGCGACTTCATCCACGCCCTTCAGGAAACCCACACGCCTTTTCTCTTCCTCACCAACAACGCCACCCGCACGCCCGCAGCCTATGTGCAGCGCCTCGGCGAGATGGGCATTCGGGTGCACGAGGATGCCATCTTCACCTCCGCCCTGGCCACTGTATATTATGTCAATAAGAATTTTCCCCCACCCCGCCAGGTCCTGGTCGTCGGCGGCGACGGCATCCGCGTGGATTTGGAGGAGGCCGGATACCGGTTGACCGGGCAGGCCGATGAGGCCGAGCTCGTGGTGTCTGCCATGGACACCGAGGCGAACTACGCCCTCTGCGCCGAGGCCACACTGGCCATCCGCGCGGGCGCGCCCTGGGTGCAAACCAATCCCGACCGCACGTTTCCCTCCGAGCGGGGCATCGTGCCCGGCGCAGGGGCCATTCAGGCCTTTCTCGAAGCCGCCACCGATCAGACTCCCATCGTCATCGGCAAGCCGCAGCCGGGCATCTTCCGTCAGGCCCTGACCATCCTGGGCGCGCGGCCCGAGGAGACGGTCATGCTAGGCGACCGGCTGGAGACCGACATCCTGGGCGGGCATCGCGCGGGTCTAAAAACCATCTGCGTGCTCACGGGCATCGCCAGCCGCGAGCAGGCCGAGGCTTATGATCCCCGGCCGGACTGGATTATTGAGGACTTACGGGCCTTGCTGGCCTAAGCTCACAGCTGTTTATCAGCGATGGAGTACATCGCAATGACCTTCAAAATCCTCTTGCTCGATTTCACACGCGGACAACTCCAGGACTTGATGACATCCTGGGGCGAGCCCCCATATCGGGGCAACCAGGTCTACGAGTGGCTGCACAAGAACCTGGTCACCGACCCCATGCAGATGACCAATTTGCCCAAGCGCCTGCGGGAGCGCCTGGCCGCGGAGAGCGTCGTCAATCCATTGGAGCGCATCGTGCAGGTGGATGACGCCCATGGCGAGACGCGCAAAACCCTCTTCCGCCTGCCCGACGGCGCCACCATCGAAGTTGTCCTCATGCTTTATGACAAGCGCCGCACGGTATGCATCTCCACCCAGGTGGGTTGCGGCATCGGCTGCCCCTTCTGCGCCACGGGCATGGGCGGGCTCACCCGCAATCTCAGTCCAGGCGAGATCATCGCCCAGGTGCACTGGTTCGAGCGCTGGCTGCGCGAGGACGCGCCCGACAGCGAGGGGTTGGCAGTGCAGCGCCCCAGCCGGGTGACCAACATCGTCATCATGGGCATGGGCGAACCCCTGGCCAATTACGACGCCACCATGCAGGCCCTGCGCGCCATCGCCGATCCCAAGACCTTCGCGCTCTCCGCCCGCAACATCACCCTTTCCACCGTGGGGCTGGTCCCCAAAATCGATCGTCTGGCCGAGGAGGAATCGCTGCCCATTCGCCTGGCGGTGTCGTTGCACGCGCCCACCGACCGTCTGCGCAACAAGCTGGTTCCCATCAACCAACGTTATCACCTGCCCAAACTTATCGACGCCCTGGTGCGCTACCAGGAAAAGACCCGCCGTCGGGTCACCTTCGAGTACGCCATGATGCGCGGGATCAACGATTCGGTGGAGCAGGCGCATCTGCTAGTCGATCTGCTCACGCCCGTGCGCAAGGCCCACGTCAACCTCATCCCCCTCAACCCCACGCCCGGCTCGCCCTACCAGCCCAGCTCACCCGAGGCGGTGCGGCGCTTTCAGCAGGTGCTGGAAGCGGGCGGCGTCACCACGACGGTGCGCCTGCGCCGAGGCGTCGAGATCAGCGCGGGCTGCGGGCAGTTGCGCCAGGCCGCGCAGCAGCCCGACGTGTTGCAGTTCATCCGGGCATAGTTAGGTCATCCGCTTCTCGCCTGCCATCATCAGGCCCAGCTCCTCGATGCTCACGCGCTCAGCATCCACAATGCCCATGCTCTCCCCGCGATAGAGCACCAGGATGCGGTCGGAGAGGGCTTTCACCTCATCCAGGTCCTCGGAGATAAGGAGCGTGGCCAGGCCATGCTCCCGCTGTTCTAGCAGACGGGCGTGGATGTATTCCGTGGCGCCGATATCGACCCCGCGGGTGGGTTGGGCCGCGATGAGCACTCGGGGATGGCGGGAGAGCTCGCGGGCCAGGATCAGCTTCTGGATATTGCCTCCCGACAGGTTCTTGACAGGCGTCTTCAGGTCCGGGGTTTTGATGCGGTAGGAGCGGACCAGATGGCGGGCGTGGGCTTCGATGGCTTTGAAATTGAGAAAGATGCCGCGGCTGAAGGGTTGGCGGTCGTGGTCTTGCAGGATGGCGTTGTCCGCCACGCTGAAATCCTTGATCACGCCATCATGCATCCGCTCTTCGGGGATGTAAGAAATGCCGATCTCGTACATCTCCACCGGGGGGAGATGGGTCACATCCTTCCCTTCCATGATGATTTTGCCGCTGGCGACGGGCTGCAAGCCCACGATGGCCTCGGCCAGGGGGCGCTGCCCATTGCCCGAGACTCCGGCCACGCCCAATATCTCCCCGCTTCGCACCTCGAAGGTGACATCTTTGAGCAGGGGGAGGCCATCCCTGCCCACGACATGGACATGCTCCAGACGCAAGCGGGACTCGCCCTGCTCAACGGGCCGCTTCTCCCGCTCGAACAGCACCTCGCGTCCCACCATCATCCGGGCCAGCTCCCGCTTATTCGTCTCTTCGGTCATTACCGTGCCGATGACCCGACCATCCCGCAGCACCGTCACCCGGTCGGTGAGCGCGAAGATCTCATCCATTTTATGGGAAATAAAGATGAGCGCGTGCCCCTCCTTGGCCATGTTGCGGAAGATATGGAACAAGTCCTCCACCTCCTGCGGGGTGAGCACCGCGGTGGGCTCGTCCAGAATGAGCAGAGCCGCGCCCCGATGCAGGGCCTTGATGATCTCCACGCGCTGGCGCTCCCCCACAGCCAGGTCGTTGATGACCGCCTGGGGGTCGACCTGGAGCCCGTACTTCTCCGAAAGCGCCAGGATGCGCTCTGAGACCGCGCCCAGGTCGAGCAGGGGCTCGTGGGGCGATTTCAGGCCCAAGGCCACATTCTCGGCTACGGTCACCGTCTCTACCAGCATGAAATGTTGGTGGATCATGCCGATGCCGCGGCGGATGGCGTCGGTAGGCGAGTGGATGCGCACGCTCTCGCCATTGATGACGATCTCACCCTCGTCGGGTTGGTACAAGCCGTAGAGGATTTTCATCAGGGTGCTTTTCCCCGCGCCATTCTCACCCAAAAGCGCGTGAATTTCCCCGGCCCGCACGTCGAAGTGG
Organism: Caldilineae bacterium; assembly: GCA_011192085.1. GTDB lineage: Bacteria > Chloroflexota > Anaerolineae > J102 > J102 > M2005. The sequence continues at coordinate 162 of DUEQ01000412.1, read as the reverse complement.
ATGTGATCGTTGGCCAAGACGCCGGGGAAACGCTTGGTGATGTTCCGCATCTCCAGATGTTCGATGCGGGGTAGACCGGAGGGAAGCAGATTTGAGTCAGTCATAATGCAGCAGATTTGCAAGAGCCAGGTGGCGCATCAGCCCAGGGAAAGGAAGTATTCA
>DUEQ01000411.1 GCA_011192085.1 Caldilineae bacterium | reverse complement strand
TAGCCCAGGTCCAGGGGACACTCCAGAAGAAGGAGCCGCTCGCGCCCGTGTTGCCGCCCGGCCACTCGCTTTCAGAACGATGCACGGCCCCTTCCACAAAAACACGGCCTTTAAATAGGCAATTGGTATTATAGAGGAGTTCCGCTACTTTCTTTCCTCTCTCACTGTCAATTACTAATCCCATATTTCCTACCTCCTACGCATTTCGCCTAACGTGGTCGCGCTTTGCGAAGTTGCGCAGCAATTTGGGCGTCAGCCGCAAAGCGCGTGTTATCCGACGTCAGCGCATCGGTCTACAGTAACTCCAAGAACTCCTCGACATCCAGACGAGCCTGCTTCAAGATATGGGACAGCGTGGACCGTTTGACAGGGCGGTGAACAGGAACGGTCAGCTTTAATACTTCATCCCCCACCCGCTTTTGCAATCTGATATGACTACCCCGCTGCCGCACCACCGTCCAGCCATTTCTTTGCAACGCACGGATGATCTTGGTATAGGGCAGGCTGGGCACCTTGCTCACAACTCTAACTCCCGGACTAACATGCCCTCTTCAACGAGCCAGTCATCTTCCACCGGCTCCAAGTAGAGCTCTATGGCCTCCCGGATGTTTGCCAAGGCCTCTTCAATAGTGTCTCCCTCGCTGATGCAGCCGGAAAGCGAAGGGACATAGACGGTGTATCCACCTTCATCACTGGGTTCAAGCACTACCTGAAATCTCATCTTCGTCTCCCTCCTTGCGCTGATGTCGGATAACGGGGCGGCGGTTGGCGAAGTCCCGCCCGGAGCGAAGTGGAGGGCGGGATTTGGCGGCGCCAACCGCGAGATAGCCGAAGTTCCGCGAGCAATCTCCCTGTCTGCTGTTTCTTTCTTTGACCGCCAAACAAGCCGCCGCCAACCGCCGCCCCGATGAGCCGAAATGGAGCGCAGCGGAATTTGGTGGTCTCCCTCTTGAGGGTTGGTACTGCTTGCCCACCCCGCGGGGCGCTGAACCGCCCGGCTCGGTCGGCAAAGCCCCCTTCGGGGGCCGGCTTTCAGCCCACAGGGCTTGGTTTGTGAACCCGGACGTTCACGTCCGGGCGGGCTTGCGCACAACAACTCCTTACCGGG
>DUEQ01000410.1 GCA_011192085.1 Caldilineae bacterium | reverse complement strand
GATTGCTTTTTCAGCAGATCGCAAGAACGATAGACGATGGATGGACGCATGGGCGCTATCGTCCACCATCCATCATCCTATTTCCGAACCAACGTGGGCAGATAGGCCCGATGCATCCGCCGGGGCAGCTGATCCCACAGCGCCGGGTCTTCGCCGCCCAGCCGCCAGAAGATGATCCCCCGCAGGCCCTCTTCCGCGGCCAATTGGGCGCGGGCGGCGACGCTGTCGGCGTTGGCGAAGACGACGACATGGCCGTCGTCATTGTAGCTGAACCAGGGCTCCTGCACCTTGCCCCGATCATCCTCCTCCCACCATTGCAGCTCGGCCTCATGGGTCCGCCTCAACGCCTCGGCCTGCTCCCATACCAGGGCCTCGCCCGTCATATCCTCCAGGGCCAGGGGCGTCGGCGGGGCCAGGGAGTTGCTCTCCTCCCACCAGTCATAGCCGTAGAGATGCACGCCCAGGACGATGTTTTCCGCCGCGGTCTGGGTTTTCGCGTAAGCGATCACCCGCTGCATCCAATGCACGGGCGCGATGGGGCCGGGCGGATCGCCGCCCACACATCCCGTGCGCCAACACCAGCCATACGTCATGATGCGCAGTTCGTCTGCTGTCGCGGCCAGGGCGCGATAATCCTGCGCTCCCGGGCCATCCCAGCCCGTCGCGTCAAAGGTCTTGGCCTGCACCGTGATGGTGAGCCATTTGCCTCGGGCGTGGAGATCGCTGGCCAGGGCCTGCACCCAGGCGGAAAACAGGTCCTTGTCCTCGGACAACAGCCCCTCATAATCGAGATCGATGCCGTCATACTGATAACGCATCACCTCGTCAACGATGGCCTGACGGTGAGCGGCCGCCAGGACTTCGTCATTGAGGATGGCGTGGATGCGGTCGCCGTTGTATTGGTTGCTGATGGTGGGGAAGACGCGAACGCCCGCGTAGCGGGCTTCGGCCAGGAGATCGGCATCCCGCGCGCCCTTCAGAGGCGCGAGCGAGCCGTCCTGGCGCACGCCATACCAGAAGGGGCTGAGCGCATCCAGCCAGTCGCTGTGAGCGCGAAAAGACGCCCGGGCGATCTCACCATCCCAGGACGTGGGCATCCAGGCCGAAATCTGCAACCGCGCGGGCGCGGGAGGGGGCGAGGAGAACAGGGGCGCGGCCGCGGCAGGATGGAATCCCACGCCGAGGATGGCGCTGACCAGAAAAAGGGTCAGCGCCCATGAGGAGAGACCTAAACGGTGTCGTGGGTTCATGAGGATGTTTCCATTTCCAACATGGCGCCGATGAAATTAGGTCGCCCGCGCAGGAAATCTTCGATGGGCAGCATCTTTTTGCCTGGAAGCTGGGCCCTTTCGATGACCAACACCCCCTGACCTGAGCCCACCGCGGCTTTTCTACCCCAGGCGATGACCTGTCCCGGCGGGGCTTCGCCGTCGGCCGCCGATGCCGCGCCGATCTTGAGTTGCTGGCCCGCCCAGATGGCGTATGCGCCCGGCCAGGGTTGATAGGCCCGCACCATGCGCTCGATGTCGGCCGCGGGCCGGGTCCAGTCGATGCGGGCGTGGGCCTTCTTCACCAGACGGCAGAGGGTGACCCCCTCCTTAGGTTGGGGTTTGGGCTGGATTCTGCCCTCCAAGTAGCAGGGAAGGGTTTCGATGAGCAGGGACGCGCCCAGTTTGCCCAGCCGTTGGCTCAGGCTGCCGGTGGTGTCATCCGGGCGGATGGGCTCAGCTTGTTGGCTGAGGATGGGCCCGGTGTCCATGCCCTCATCCATGACCATGATGGTGACGCCGGTGAGCGGGTCGCCCGCGAGAATGGCCGCGGTGATGGGAGACGCGCCTCGCCAGCGGGGCAGCAGGGAGGCGTGGACGTTGATGCAGCCATAGCGGGGAAGCTCCAACACGTTGGGGCGCAGGATCTGGCCGTAGGCTGTGACGATGATGAGGTCGGGTTGCAACGCGGCCAGGGCCTCGAACGCGTCGGGGTCGCGCAGACGGGCGGGTTGCAGGATGACGGGGACGCCCGCGGCCCGCGCGGCCTCCTTGATGGGCGAGGGCTTGAGCTTGCGCCCGCGGCCCCCTTTGCGGTCGGGCTGGGTGACCACGCCTACGACCTCGACATCAGGATGGGCGAGCAGGGCCTGGAGGCTGGGAACCGCGATCTCGGGCGTTCCCATGAAGATGGTTCGGATCATGAGCGGGGTGGGGGTGGGAGCGTGGGCGAGAACCGGCCAGGGGTTCATCGAATCTGCAACGAGGCCGCCAGCGCGTCCAGGGCCGCCAGATCGGGCGACCAGGCGCTGGATGACAGCGCGTCCAGGGCTCGGGCCTTGTCGGCCAGATAGCCCAGGCCGTTTTGGCTGAACGCGTCCTGCTCGGCCTGCGAAACCGCTTCGATGCCGTCAGGAAGCTGGTCGGTGCGGACGGGGAAGAAAAGTGCGATGAGATAGCGGCCGTCGCGGGTGACGCCCTGGTAGATGTAACGCAAGCCTTCGTTGGTCACGGGCGTGGCGTCCATGGCGAACCGCCCCATGAATCGGAAGCCCATCTTGCTGGCGCTGGTTTCTTTCAAGGGAGGCTGGCGCAATTGGGTGGCGAAGTCATTGACGCCGTAGGTTTCTTCCAGGGGCAGGACCGGCAGCCCGCGCGTGGGCCGCGGTTCGGGAAGCTGGGCGCTGAGCGTCGCGATCCTTTGCAGGATATCGGGAACCTGTTGGCTATCGTGGTCCATCCAAAGCTGGCGGTAGGCGTCGATGGGGATGATGTAGATGACGGGAGCGCCAGGCTCCCGGGCCCAGGGGTCGCTGACGCCGTTGAAGAGCACCTGAATGTGGGCGGGCAGGCCCGAGGGGCCGGGCGCGTGCATGTTGTCGAAGGGGGTGGCGGGCGCGGCCACCACCTGCCAGCTTTCAGCCAGGTCTCCCACGTCCAGTGCGATGTCTGCGGCCGCGATGCCGATATCCTCCACTTCGGGCGCTTGGGCGGGCGTGGGCTCCGCGGCGGGGGGTGTGGAGACGGGGGCGGTTGGAGCCTGGGTTGGCGTGGGCGCGGGCTGAGTGGCGCAGGCCATGAGCAGGCCCGGCAGCAGCAGAATCAGCAGGAGGAGCCGCTTTCGTGGTGACGTCATGGGAATGGGTCGAGGCATGGGCGGTCAGGAACAGGGGGATGAGAGGGAATCAGAGGGATCGTCGGAGACCAGGGTGATGTTTTGGAAGCGGAAGATGGCGATGAAAGGTATCTTCAGCGCGCTCAAACCCACCAGCGTCAGCGCCATCCACACGATGAGCTGCAAGAAGTAAAGAAGCAGCGAATAGGGTAGCAGGTCCTCGAATCTGCCAAATTGCAGGATCAGACCCGGCCCGATCTGGGAGATCTGATAAATGCCGAGCATGGCGGGCGCGGAGGGAGGGGTCAGCGCCAGCGCGCCCATGGCGATGGTGGCCCGGGCGTGCGCGTCTATCCCCAAAGGCATGGCCAGGATGACCAGATAGTGGAACAGGAAGAAGAAGGTCCACATGACGATGGTGATGGCGAGGGTGAGGAGCAGCTCCTTCATGCCCACATTGGTGCAGAGCGCGTCCCGCACCATGGCGGTGATCTTTTCGATCCTCGCCTCGCGCAGCCGCATCCATGTCAGCAGCCTGTGCACCGCGGCGGTCACCTGGGCCGCGAACTGGATGGCCAACAGGTAGGCGATGAGCACGGCGACGGCCATGGCCACGCTGCGGGCCATGGAGGCTGGCGATAGTTCCGATTGCGCGCCCAGAGCGATGGCCAGGACGATGGCGGAGATGCGCATGATCTGGGCGATCATCCGCTCCACCACCATGCCCGTGGTCGCCTGGGGGAGGGAGATGTCGGCGGCGGCGCTGGTGATGACGACGCGGCTGATGTAGTTGGGGATAGGCGTGAGGATGGGCGCGATGTAGCTGGCGTGGGTGACGTGCGCGATCCGTCGCAGGGATTCCCGGCGGCTGAGGAGATACCACCAACGCATGTCGATGATGGCGATGCCCAGCAGCAGGAACGCGATCCCGGCCAGGACCAGGGCCAGATTCGTGCCCCGGATGACCTGGAGCATCTCCTGCATATCGACGAAAAGCGCGGTCAGCGTCAGCAGCGCCAGGATCAGCGCGCCCGAGATCCACCAGCCACGGCGGCTTTGTTCTGGTGGCGCGTCCGGTGTCGAGGAAGGGGTCATGAACCAAGTATACCAAAACCGGAAGACCCCTGGCGATTCCGAAAAAAGGCGTGGGAAGCTCACAGACGTGTTTGCTCCTCTCCCACCCTCCGGGTACAATAAACCCTATCGTCATCTCTCATCTCCTCACGCACCCCTTCTTTTCACACGATACCCATGAGCGTTTACGCAGGCAAATACCTTCGCATCGATCTCACCAATCGCACCTGGCGCGAGGCGCCCATCTCCGAGGAGGAGGCCCGACAATGGCTGCTGGGCTCCGGCTACGCCGCACATCTCTACGCCCAGGAGATGGACCCCAATCTGGACCCGCTGGACCCCAACGCCACCCTCTACATCTTCAACGGCCTCCTGGTGGGGACCTTCGCGCCCACGGCCTCCCGCACCTCCTTCTGTGGCCGTTCGCCCCTGACGGGCATCTGGAACGAGTCCAACGTGGGGCATCACTGGGGCGCGGAGCTGCGCTTCGCAGGTTATGACGGCATTGTCATCACCGGCGCGTCGGAAACGCCCCTTTATCTCTTCATCAATGGCCTGGATGGCAGTATCGAGTTCCGAGATGCGTCCCATCTATGGGGCAAGGACTGGTTCGAGGCGGGCGACGCCATGCTGGCCGAGACCGATCCCAAGGGTCAGGTGGCGGGCATTGGCATCGCAGGCGAACGTCTGGTGAAGATGGCGGGCGTGACCGTGGGTCCCTCGCACTATGTGCGCATTGCGGGCCGGGGTGGCATGGGCGCGATCTTCGGCAGCAAGAAGCTGAAAGGCATCGCCGTCCGCGGGAAGAAACGGCCCGATTATCCTGACCGCAAGCGTTTTCTCGCCACTGTCAAGGCGCAGAATAAATATATCAAGGAGAATTCGGTGGGCATGAGCCTGCTGGGCACCGCGGGCGGGTTCCAGGCCACCGAAGAATATGGCGATCTGGCTTTGAAGAACTGGCGGCTGGGGACCTGGGAGCTGGCGAAAGACCTCACCGGCGCAGTGCTCTATGAGAAATATCTCATCCGCCACACCCACTGCTTCTCTTGTCCCATTGGCTGCGGCAAGGAGATCGAGGTTCCCGAGGGCCCCTACAAAACCCCGCGCGGGGAGGGCATCGAATATGAAACCATGGCGGGGTTCTTCGGCAACGTGCTCAATGGCAACATGGAAGCGGGCATCCTGGCCAATTCGCTGTGCAATCGCTATGGCTTGGACACCATCTCCACCTCCTCCACCATCGCTTTCGCCATGGAGGCGTATGAAAAGGGGTTGATCACCAACGAGGACACCGGTGGCATGGCCCTGAATTTCGGCGATCCCGACGTCGCGCTTGAGCTCATCCGCCAGATCGCGTTCCGCGAGGGCGTTGGCGATCTGTTGGCCGAGGGCTCGCGGGCCGCGGCGCAGAAGCTGGGGCGTGGCGCTGAGGATTTCGCTGTCCACGCCAAGGGCATGGAAGTGGCCTATCATGACCCGCGCGGGTTCGTGAGCATGGCCGTGAATTACGCCACAGCCAATCGGGGCGGCTGCCATCTTGAAGCCCTCTCCTATTGGAACGGCTACGGCCTCACCCTGCCCGATCTGGGCTACGGCGAGGTCAAACCCCGGCTGGAATCCTCGCCCGAGGCCGCCCAAATGGCTTACGACTTCCAGAATTACTTCGCGGTGTACAATCCGCTGGGCCTGTGCAAATTCATCGCCAAGGGCAAGATCGGGCCCGAGCGGCTGGCGGAGATTGTGAACGCGGCCATGGATTGGGAATGGACGCCCGAGGATGTGATTCGCATGGGGGAGAAGCTCTTCCAGCTCAAGCGGGTCATCAACAACCGTTTGGGCGTCACGGCCAGGGATGACACGCTACCCAAACGCCTGTTGAAGGACGCCCGGCCCGATGGCAGCGCCGGCGGCAATCTGCCCAATCTCGAGCTCATGCTGCCCATCTATTACGAGCTGCGCGGCTGGGATGAGGAAGGCCGCCCCACGCCCGAGCGTCTGCACGCGCTGGGACTGGCGTGATCTGAAAGCCCGAACGCCATCCATCCTGCTGCTGGACGCCATCCATCCTGCTGCTGGGGATGTTCCTGGTGGTGGGATGGATGCTGGCGTTGGGGCGCAGTCTGGCTGAGGCGGGCTCGCCCCACCGCCCGTGCGTTAGCGAAGGCCCGACAAGCCTCGGCGAGCTCACCGCCAGAATGTGATCTGATGGCGGAAATGGAATCGCCTGGCCAGCCAGGCCCGGATGAGCTGGCCGCGCATCCGGAGCCAGACGAATTGGGCTTGAGCCAGCTCTTCTGGGCTCAGGGGCTGAGGCGCATATTTGTCTCGGGCGAAGAATTGAGCGAGTTGAAGCGCTTCGTCCGAGACTTGCGGCAGCGTGTGGGCGAAGCTCCCCGCCTGTTCCAACGGGGTCAGACTGGGGCGTTGCGGTACGCCCAGAAGATGCCCCCACCACAGCATCTTGCCCCAAAGCTTGTCGATGAAATCGTGGGGGGCGCGTCGAATCTGGGTCTGCGAAGGCGCAGCGGGAATGGCGAGCCATCGTCGCATGGCGTAGATAACCAGGCCCAGGCCAACGAGCGCCAAAGCCAGGAAGAGAAAACCCATCTTGGCCATGATCCGTTCGGCCAGGCTCTGTTCCACCCGCACGCCCGGCGCTCGGTCGTTGGGCCCGTTCTCATCGATGGGGAGGTCCTTTTCCCGCTCCTCTTGGAGCTGATCCAGGATGCTGGCGCGGCCTCCGGCCTCAGGCGGCACGACCGACTGGCTGAGCCGTTGCAGCGTGGGTTCCGACGCGGTGGGCTCGAACTGAATCCAGCCATAGGTGGGGAAATAGACCTCCACCCAGGTGTGCGCGTCCTTTTCCAGCAGCCGATACCCCCCCGAGATGGGGTCGTACTCGCCCGTGGCGTAGCCCTGCGCCAGCCGGGTGGGGATGCCCAGATGACGCAGCATGACGGCCATGGCCGTGGCGTAATAATCGCAATAGCCCTTCTTTTCCTCGAAGAGGAAATAGTCTGCGGCGTCCTGGCCCGGTTTCGGGCCTGGGATCTGATCGCTGTATGCGTAGCTGCGGACGAAGGTCTCGATGGCTTTGGCGATGTCGTAGGGGTTGTCGTAGCCCTTGGCCACCTCCTCCGCCAGATCGAATACCCGCTGGGGCACGGTGTCCGGCAATTGCAAATAGCGTTCGCGGATGTCGGGGGGATAGACCCGGCTATCGCTGCGCAATTGCGATTCGGTGGCGAAGCTGGTGGCGCTGGTGATGGTGTAGGTCTCTCCCGGTTGGATGATGGCATCGGAGAGGATCATCGTCAGCTCCGAGACGCCGATGCGCTCCGCGGTCAAGGCCTCGGCGGGCGTCAGGCCCTGGGGAATGACCCGGGCGCTGGCGGGCAGGCTCACCTCCACGGGCATGGGCGCGCCCATGAGGATGTTGGTCATCTGGAGCATGGTCACCGTTTGGGTGATGATGCGGCGGGCGGAGAACTTGGGCGTGGGCAGCTTGGCGGTGTTCAGGTTGATGTTCACCGTGTTTCGCAATTCCCAGGCGTTGGAGGTATAGGTGTCGAGGACGGTGGCCTGGTAGTATCGATTCACCGCGGTTTTCACATCCATGACGGGATCATTACTGATATTGCGGGGGCCTTCCAGGGGATGGCTGGGGGCGAACACGACGCTGGCCGGGGCTGCACCGCCCGATGCCCCGTAATTCAGGCTATTGAAAAGCTGCGTCCACTCCTCCTTCACCTGATTCCAGGGATCTTCCAGGGGATTGACCATTTCCTGATCGTTTTCCATCAACACGCTGGGCGCCACCCACGACGCCATCACCACCAACAGAATGAAGATGGCAGCGTCGCGCATCACATCGAAACCCATGTCGAAGGGAAAGTAGATGCGCTCTCGATACCATTGCTCCTCTCGTTCGGCCAGCGTGGCCCGCACCACCAGCAGCATGGACGCGATGAGGTAGAGAATGAAATAGGCCTTCAGGTTGACGGGCGCATAATACAGGTTGACCAGCATGGCTAGGCCGGTAGGCAACACCGCCTGCCATTTGCGGCGTTCGCGAAAATACACCCACGCCGCGTTGAAGGTGAAAATCCAGATGAGAATCGATAGCAGCAGCACAAAGACCAGGGTGTCTGCGTCCGGTTTGCCCGCCAGCACATCATTGAACCAGGTCAGAGTGCGCTGAATGACCTGATACACCGCCTCCTGATGGTCTGTTGTGCCCGTGGCCAGGCGGGAGAGGCCAAACAGGATGGCCGCCGCGCCGGTGACGATGCTGTAGACTAATGTGAAGATGGCGGACAAATCGCTGATGGCCGCGACCGTCGCCGCGATCACAGCCAGAACCGTGATGATCAGCAGTCTGTCTAGGCCCGGACTCCATCTCGCGGCGTCCAACGAGATCGCGAGCAGGGAGAGCATGAACCCTAGCAGCAGAAAGTCGATCCAGCGACGGGCGGGGAGTTCATAGCGGTGGGGCGGAGCCTCTTTTGGGGGCGAGGCGTGGGTGGTGGCGTAGGTCGCGCTCATGGCGTGGGATGAATCAAAGAGGAAGCCTCTTTCCGAAACTGGCGGCACGGATGGTTGCCCGCCGATACCGATGAAAATCGCTTTTCATCAACGGGCGGATTCGCAATCCGCCCTGGAGGCGACCTGCTCCCAGCCGAATGCATCATCCGGCGGAGCGTGGATCAACTTTGGGCGTCGAACTTTGGACGTTATTTTCGAAGCAGCAACCAGGTGGCGAGGACAAAGACGCTGTACGCGCCCAGGAGGATGAGGAGGATGGCGCCGAGGTGGTGTTGGACAGCGCTGCCGCTCATGAACAGATCATCGCCGGGCGCAGCGGACCAGGTCTGTTCGAGGGGCGCGCCAGGTTGGGGATAGAGCGTGAGGGTGAAGCGGACGCGGCTGTGGGTCGCCAGGTCTCGCCAAAGCTGCGCTTCTCGCGTCCAGATGGCTTTCAGCAGCGCGTTCAGGGGGACGTTTCCATCCAGGGCGTTGGCGGCTCGTTCCAGATTCAGGGCCTGCATGCCCGCGTCCGCAGATACGGCCACGAGGCTGATCTGCTCTTCATATGCCTCTACCGTGCGCCAGCGTTCCTCTACTTTCTGCCAGCGCAGGCGTTCGGGGAGGAGGATGGCCCGGAGCAAGGCCCATTCGGGGCGGTCGGGGATGGCGTCCGCGAGGACGCGCTGCCGGGTGAGCAGGTCCTGATCATCGGCGAAGGGGATGGCGATGTGAAGCAGGACGGGGTCGGTCTCCATCAGCTCCAGTTTGGCGGCTCCGGTTTGGGCCAGTCTGCCCGCCAGATCATCCATCAAGGCCAGGTTGTTCTCTCGAACCGCCGCGTTGAGGTTGATGATGCGGAGATGAGGCTGGGTGCGCACGTCCACGTACAGGGAATTGACCTGGGCGAATTCCGCCAGCGGGGGTTGCACCGCATCCTGGCCCAGGGCCTGGACCAGGATGGCCCGAGCGGGCGCAGACCCCTGGTTCTCCAGCGCATGCCGGGCCCAGTCGATGGTCAACGCCATACGCTGTTCCTGGATGGCCTCATTGTTCACCAGTTGCGGGTGCTGCTGGGCGATGGCCTTCAGCCGTTGCAGATAGGCGTTGGCCGCGTCAAAATCGCCCCGGGCCCGAGCCCGAGCCACCAACGAGGCCACGCCATCCACCACCTTTTGCTGGATAGCGGGATCATCGGCGCCATGTTGAAGCGCCTTGGCGAATTCGTTGACGGCCAGGGAGGTGTATGCGGCGGCATCGTCGGGAACTCGGTCCGCGCGCAGTTGGTAGAGCTGGGCCAGGGCCAGATAGGCGTCGATGTCGTTGGGGTCCAGTTGCTGGGCCTGGGCGTAGGAGGCGACCGCCAGGGGATAGTAGCGTTCGAAGATGTCGGGATTCTCGATGGCGGTGGCCAGTTGAGCGTAGATCGCGCCCAGGGTTTTGTAGGCCTGGGACGATGGCTGTTGGGCCGCGTCGCGCCGGACCTGCTGGATGGTTTTCCACAGGGAGGGGCGGATGAAGAGAAAATCGATGGGCTGTTGCGGGTCCTTGAGGTCGTAGGACCAGGTCACGGCCTCGGCGCTGAGCTGGTAGGTCTCGGGCGTCAACGCGATCCACGATTGGGGGTTGGGCGGCTCGGGGAAGCCGATGGTGACGCGGGCGCTCTCCAGCCGTCCGGGCCACAACTGCCCGGTCAGCTCCATGGGGTAGCGAAAATGCGCGAGGGGGCCATCGCCCACCCTGGCGGAGTAGGTCATCACCAGGTTGGCCCGCGTGTCAGGTTTGAGGGTGATGGTGGCCAGCCACCATTGCTGATTTCCTGGCTCCAGAGGCAGTTCCTTGCCGTTTAGTTGCAGGGTGATGTTGCGGGGCGCGGGGTCGGGCGCGAGGTAGCCGGGCGCGGCCACTTTCGTGGAGATGGTCTCGCTCTTGTTGCGATTGTGCAGGCGATAGTTGACCTGAACCTCCGCAGTGGTGACCTGACCATCGTCGTGGAAGCTGATATCCACGGTCATGGAGAGGAGCGCGATCGCGCCCGGCTGCAAAGGGGCCAGCGTATAGCCGCCGGGGTAGTCGCTTTGCGCCTGCGCCCTCCCCAGGCCCGCAGCCGCGGAGGTTAGGAGCAGAAGCAGAAATGCCAGCAAGGCCCGCCATCCTTGCATCCAGATGCGGCTTCTGCTATCCTGAAAGGACTGCCATTTCTTACCAGAGGAAAAGGAGCTCATGACGTCGAAGCTACGCTTAATTCTTACCTGGAACATCCGTCCGGGTCGAGAACAGGAATACTCGATGTTCGTCAACGATTGGTTGGCGCCGGGGGTGATCGAGCTGGGGTTGCCGTCGCATGACGTGTATTATACCGCTTATGGGGATGTCCCGCAGATCATGGTGGTGCTGGACGTGCCCGATGTGGCCAAATTGCCTGGGATCTTGAATTCGCGGCGGTGGCAGGAATTGAAAAAGGAATTGTTCCAGTATATCGAAGATTATGAGGAAAGGG
>DUEQ01000041.1 GCA_011192085.1 Caldilineae bacterium | reverse complement strand
TCCGGGTGATGTATTACGGCGAAAATAGGGCTCTATTGGGCGAAGGTCCCTCATGGCGCTTCGAAATCCCCAAAGACGCGCCCGCAGAGAAGTTGGATCCCCTACCGCCTTCGGAGACCGAGGAGCATATTCTTCTGAGCACATCCACGCCAGCATTTGCGGGCAAAGCGCCTACAGGAACCAAGAACGTCATCGTTATCGATGACTTCCACGGACAACCGCTTCGCATTCTGGATCGCATTTGGAACGCCCGCGGGGTGATGCTGACCATCAAGGTCACCATCATCTCCTTCCTGGTGGCACTGGTGTTGGGGCTCATCTTCGGCATCATGCGCGTGGCCGATGGCTCGCCCGATCTGCGTCCGGGGCTTTGGAAGCGGCTGGGATTCGGGTTGGCGTTCTTTGTTCTGCTCATGTATGCCATGCCCCAATGGAGGCCCCCTGTCACCGCGTTCCTTGTATTTTTGGTCATTGAGGCGTTCTTTGTGTTGCTGCCCGCCATGCCCTACACGCTTTCTACCCTCTATGTGGAGATCGTGCGGGGCGTGCCCATGTTGGTGATCATCCTCTACATGGGGTTCGCGGTCACGCCCGCTCTGCGCACCGCCACCGATGGCGGCATTGATCTGCGCGGGCTGCCCGCGGCCATCATCGGCCTTGCCTTTGGTTATGGCGCATATATGGCCGAAGTCTTCCGCGCGGGCATTCAATCCATCCCCAAAGGCCAGATGGAAGCGGCCCGTTCCCTGGGCATGACCTATGCCCAGGCCATGCGTCTGGTCATCCTGCCCCAGGCGATCCGGCTCATCCTGCCGCCCCTGGGCAACGACCTCATCGCCATGCTCAAGGACACTTCCCTGATCTCTGTCATCGCCCTGCCCGAGATGCTGCAATCGGGTAGGTTGTGGATCTCCCGTAACTTCCGGGCCTTTGAGGGATTCAACACGGTCATGATCCTCTATCTGATCATGACTCTGTTCCTTTCGATGATGGTGCGGGTGGTGGAGCGGCGCTCCCGACTGCCGTCGAAGTAGGCTGTCCTGAAAATAAGAGGATAGACGATGGCGGTCAGGCGACAACGCATCGTCTGCCGTCTATCGTCCATCGTCGATATCATTGCCTGTCATCGCACAAGCCAATCATGCGTATCCCTCTATTGACATGGCAGCCGGGCGTGCAGACAGGGCATTATCTGGTGCGTTTTCTGTTGCTGGTGATCCTGGTGCGCCTGGTTCGGGACACCAGCATCCGCATGATGTACCCCTTTCTGAACGAGTACGCTCAGGGGCTGGGGGTGACCCTGGCGACCATGGGGATGTTGCTGATGTTGCGCACCTGGCTTGTGGCCCTGGCGCCCCTCTTCGGACATCGAGCCGACCGCATCGGCCCCAAGCGGATATTGATGGCGGGGTTCGGGCTGCAAGGGTTGGGATTGCTGGGGATGGGGTTGGCGTCGGGGGTCTGGTCAGCCGCGGCGGCTATCTTGGTGTTGGGCGTGAGCGACGCCATTACGTATCCCCTGATGCAGGCATACATCAGTGAACAAGCTCCTCAACGGCATTTGGGGCGGGCGCTGATTACAGTCGAGTATAGCTGGGCGATGACGGGTATCGTCATCCTTCCCATTATCGGTTGGCTCATTGGCGATATGGGATGGCAGACGCCCTTTCGCGTGCTAAGCATGTTCAGTGGCGTGGCAGTGCTTATCCTCGCCTTGTTGCTTCCACGCAGCCATCCCAATCCCAATCAGCAGAAAGGGTCATTCTGGAAGCAAATCCGTGTCGTGGCGCGCGACCGGAGCGCATTGGGATCGGTATTGGTCAGCGCCACAATCTTTATCGCGGCGGAGGCGTACTTCGTCACCTGGGGCGCGCATCTGGCCCGGGATTTCGCGCTGACGCCTGAGCGCATTGGGCAGGTGGCCGCGGGGCTGGGCGTTATCGAGCTCTTCGGATCGGTGCTGGCCAGCTTCATCATCGATCCTCTGGGCAAGCGCCGGGGGGTCATCGCGGGCGTGCTTTTCTTCCTGGGGGCCCTCATCGCGCTCATCTGGCTCGAACGGACTTTGTGGACGACTCTGCTGGGCATGGGGTTGGTCTCCCTGGCGGTTGAATACAGCATCGTTTCCACCATTCCCCTCATGGCCCAACAACTTCCGGCAAGCCGAGCCACGGTGCTGGCCCTGGGCGCGATGGCGGGCGCGTTCACTCGCAGCCTCACCGATCCGGCCGCGACCTGGCTGCTGGAGCATGGGGGATTTTTGGCCGCGATGGCGTACAGTTTCCTGGCATTGGCGGTGGCGTTGGGGTTTTTGTGGCGTTGGGTGCAGGAGCGGGCGACGTCTGGGGGAACGAAATCGTCCGCGCCGGCGTCTTACTGATAACTGCACTGTTGTTTTTCCACAGATTCCTGGAGGAGCCTCATGAAACGTTGGATTGCCATCGCTATTTTGTTACTGATCGCACTGGCTGTGGGAGCATGCGGGAGCGCGAGTGCGCCGCCAACGGAGTCTCGCGCCATCCCCCAAGGCATCACTACGCAGGTTGTGGAGCGTCCCGCCGAGATGCCGCGCGCGGCGGAAGTGCTCTCCGCGGAAGAGAGTGATGGAACAGGGGGCGCTTCCAGCCTCGCCCCGCTCACGGCTGACTCCCTGACCGATGTCCGCAAGATCATCTATCAAGGCAACATGGTCCTCTTCGTCGAGGATACAGAACAGGCCGCGCGGGAAATCCAGGCCATGGCCGAAAGCGCGGGCGGCTATGTGGCTCAGATGCGGGGGTATCGCCAGGGTGATCGTGTGATCTATGACATCACCATTCGCGTGCCCGCGGAAAAGTTCGAAAACGCCCGTAACGCCCTGCGCGAGCTGGCGGTTCGGGTGGATAGTGAAAGCGTCAGCACCGAGGACGTCACCGACCAATACTATGACATCGAGGCCCGGCTGAAGACGTTG
>DUEQ01000409.1 GCA_011192085.1 Caldilineae bacterium | reverse complement strand
GGGTTCCAAAACAAAAATGCCCGCAAGGGCATTGCGACAACGTTGCATTAGGGCCCAGCCCGGGCAGGTAGACCCAGGTTCTAAAACAAAAAATGCCCGCCAGGGTGTTGAGATGAAGGCAAGAGGGGATATGGCGGTTCCGCCGTGTCCCCTTTCGTTTTTCCTTCCCCCATTTTGCGTGCCGTTCCGACATGCGTTGAGACAACCCGGCGCAAGTCGAAAGGTTCTTCGATGGTATGGGACGGAAGAAGGGTTTTGACCGGCATGGGGTTTGGTATACTCCCCTATGCATACACTCGGTGTTCGACCCGGTCGGAAGAAGGGTGCAGAACCGTCCTGTGGTTTTGATGGCGGAAGCGATGCAAGAGCATATCCGGAATTTTTGCATTATCGCACATATTGATCACGGTAAATCCACCTTAGCCGACCGCCTGCTCCAGATGACGGGCACCCTCCCGCCCGATGTGACGGTGGAGCAGGTGCTGGACAGCATGGATCTGGAGCGGGAGCGGGGCGTGACCATCAAAGCCTCCGCGGTGCGCATGACGTATACCGCGAAGGATGGAAAGACGTATGTCCTCAACCTGATTGATACGCCGGGGCACGTGGACTTTGGTTATGAAGTCAGTCGAGCGCTGGCTGCGTGTGAGGGCGCGGTGTTGGTGGTGGATGCCACCCAGGGCATTGAGGCCCAGACCATTGCCCATCTCTATGCGGCCCTGGAAGCCGATCTGGAAATCATCCCGGTGGTGAACAAAATCGACTTGCCCGCGGCCCGGCCCGATGAGGTGGCGCGCGAGGTGGCCGAACTTTTGGGCGTGGATCCCAAAGAGGTCATCCACATCTCCGCCAAGGAAGGTCTCCATGTGGACCAAGTCCTGGAGGCCATTGTGGAACGGGTGCCGCCGCCCTCCGGTGCCCCGGACGCGCCTTTGCGGGCCTTGATTTTCGATTCCCATTACGATCCCTACAAAGGGGTGGTGGCTTATGTCCGGGTGGTGGACGGCAGTATCCGCCATCGGGATGCCTTGAAGCTCATGGCCGGGGGCGCGGAGTTTGAAGCCGTGGAGATTGGGGTCTTCACGCCTGAGATGAGGCCGACCCAAGCGTTGAACACGGGTGAGGTGGGCTACGTGGCCACGGGGTTGAAGACGGTGCAGGACTGTCGCGTGGGGGACACCCTGACCCACCAACAGCGTCCCGCGGCGGAACCCCTGCCCGGTTACCGGCACCCCAAACCCATGGTCTTTGCCAGCATTTACCCCGTGAACCCCGAGGATTATGAAGACTTACGAGATGCCCTGGCCAAGCTCCAGCTCAATGATGCCGCTCTGATCTTCGAGCCGGAGCATTCCCAAGCCTTGGGCGCGGGCTTTCGATGTGGATTCCTGGGCATGTTCCATATGGAAATCGTGCAGGAACGCCTGGAACGGGAGTACAACCTGGATATTTTGGTGACCGCGCCCTCGGTGGAGTACGAGGTGGTGCTCAAAGATGGTTCGGTGCAGAGGGTGCGTACGCCCGCGGAGTTGCCCCCCCGGGACCGGATAGCCGAAATCCGAGAGCCGTGGGTAGACGTTCAGATTTACACCCCATTGGCGTTCTACGGTCCTGTGATGGACCTGGTCACCAAGCGGCGAGGGGTTTTGAAGGACCAGGAGCACCCCTCTCCGGACCGGGTGGTCTTGCACATTGACATGCCTTTGGCCGAGCTCATCGTGGACTTTTTCGACCAGCTCAAGTCCCGCACCCGGGGATATGCGTCCCTCGATTATCAGCTCATTGGCTACCGTCCCGGTGATCTGGTCAAGTTGGACGTGTTGGTCAATAAGGAGCCGGTGGATGCCCTGGCCATGATTGTGGCCCGGGAGCACGCGTACCGGGTAGGTCAGAAACTGGTGTCCAAACTGAAGGACCTCATTCCCCGGCAGCTCTTCACCGTGCCCATTCAGGCCGCGGCCGACGGCAAAATCATCGCCCGGGCCAACGTCAAGGCCTTGCGCAAAGATGTGCTGGCTAAATGCTATGGCGGGGATGTGACGCGCAAGAAGAAATTGTTGGAGCGTCAGAAGCGGGGCAAAAAACGGCTCAAGATGGTGGGCAAGGTGGAAATTCCACAGGAAGCCTTTTGGGCGGTGCTTCAGGTCGGAGACACCGAGGAAGCTTAGGCATCTTCCTCTATCCTTCGCCATTGGGTGCCATGTTCCTCTCGTTTCTCCATACGCTAAATGCGATTCTGGCCGCAGCCATTGGCATAGCCGCGGCGGGCCTGTGGCTCTACACCCTGACCTTCAATTTGCGGGTTCGGGTGGCCCGTGCTTTCTCGTTGGTCTTGTTGGTGCTGGTTCCGCTATATGGTGGTGAAGCCCTCGCCAATGTGGCGGAAACCCCCGAGCTCAATATCCTCTGGTTACGGGTGCTCTGGACCGGGCTGGCTTTCCTTCCCGCCACATTGCTCCATTTTTCCGACGCGGTGCTGGCATTGACGGGGCGACCCTCCCGAGGGCGACGCCTTTGGGCCGTGCGAGGGGCCTACCTTTTGGGAATGGGATTTGCTTTGACCATGTGGTGGCCCGGGGAGCTCATTCTGGGGGCCTTTTGGGAGACACCTGCACCCCACTTCCGGGCCGGTCCCTGGGCCGGGGTTTTCATCCTGTTTTATACCGTGGTCATGGTGTTTGCCCTGGTCAACCTTTGGCGGGCTTATCGCCGCACTGTGGTGCGGGTCTCCCGACGACGGCTGGCCTATCTGTTGGCCGGTGCATGGGCCATCGCCGTGGGTTCTTTTCCCTATTTGACCTTTGGGGAAGCTCTGGCCGGACGGTGGGTAGGGCTGTTCTGGCTTTTGGGGACCCTCAATCAAATGGTGGTGGGGACCTTGCTCTTCCTGATGGCCTATGCCGCGGCCTTCTTTGGTGTGGCGCTGCCCGACCGTCTGGTACAGCAGCGGTTGTTGCGATGGGTGTTGCGGGGTCCGGTGACCGTTTCCCTGGCTTTGGCCGCCGCGACGTTGGCTCGACAGTGGGGTCTGGTCGCCTTTGGCGAGACGTATGGATTGTGGGTGCCTCTGGCCCTGGTGGTGACCTTGTTGCTCACCAGCTACTTTATCGGCCTTATCCTCCCCTGGTTGGAACGTCTGGGCTCGGCGCATGACCCGGCCGCGGACTTGTTGGCCCACATCGGCGAGCGCTTGTTCACACCGCAAGACCTGCGCCAGTTCCTGGAGGCCTTGTTGGGGGTGGTATGCGACCAACTACGGGTGGACCAGGCCCTGTTGGTGGCTTTTGAAGAAGACGAGCCCCGCCTGTTGGTCACCATTGGCGATTGGCTCGATTTACCCCGGCCTGCGTTGGAGCCACCCACGAACGGACCAGGTTATTTCGTGTGGGATGGGTACTGGGTGCGGGCTTTGCACGACCCCACATCAGGAGTGCTCTTGGGGATGCTCATTTTCCCTCGCCGGAAAGGGACGTTGACGGAGGATGACCGGGACGTGCTGGACGCGGTCGCCGCGCGGGCCGTGTTGGCCTTGCAGGAGTGGCAGCGTTCCCGACAGGTGCTCACTTCCCTGCAAACCCTGGTGCAGCCATCCACCCTGTTGCCCCGCTTGCGCGCCGTGGCCCGTTTTGATCGCCGTCAGGCTTTGGTGTCTGAAGAGGAACTCCCCCCCACGGGTGAGGTGTTCCAATGGGTTCGGGATGCCCTCAAGCACTACTGGGGTGGTCCCAAGCTTCGTGACAACCCCCTCTTACGCTGGAAGGTGGTGCAACAAGCCGCGGCGCGCTACGACGGTAACGTGGTCCAGGGTCTGCGCGCCGTGCTTCAGGAGGCCATCGAGCAATTGCGTCCGCCCGGCGAGCGGCGCTTTACCGCGGAGTGGTTGCTGTACAACATTTTGGAGATGAAGTTCTTCCAGGGTCGCAAGGTGCGGGACATTGCCCTGCGTCTGGCCCTTTCCGAGGCCGATTTCTACCGGAAGCAACGGGTGGCCCTGGCCGAAGTGGCCCGCATTCTCCTGGAAATGGAGGAAAAAGCCCGCCAGGCGGGTGGTACATGAGCCACGCAGGGAGACTATGGGGGTCACGCTTCGCCGGTCCGTTTCCGTCTTGCTCGTGGCGTTGGTGGAGGAGGGTATTGGGGTCGGGCATCCCGCGGGGAACCTACGGCCCTTTCCCCTATGACCCGTTCAACCCTCCGGCCAGCAGTTCGGCCAGGTGCAGGGGTTGGCGGTTGGTTAAATCCTCAATTTGGTGCCGGCAGGAGGTGCCGCTGGCCACCACCAGGGTCTCTTGGGGAGCCTCCTGCAAGGCAGGGAGCAGCCGGTCCGCCGCGATGCGCACGCTCAGGTCGTAGTGCTCGGCCTCGTAGCCGAAGGAACCCGCCATACCACAGCACCCCGCGTCGATGTAGCGCACCTCGGCGCCCAGGGCCTGGAGCAGGCGCAGGGTGGGTTCCGGTCCCACCAGGGCTTTCTGGTGGCAGTGCACGTGCACGTACACCGGTCCCTCCGGAGGACGCACGGGCAGGGCTTCAGGGTCTTCTTCCACCAGCCGGGCCAGGAATTCGTCCAGGGTCAGCGCGTGGCGGGCCACCAGGTCCGCGTCTTCTCCGGGGACCAGATCGGGGTACTCGTCCCGGATGGTCAGGATGCAGGAGGGCTCCAGACCTACGATGGGCACGCCCGCGCGCGCGTATTCGACCAACAGGGCCACATTATGGGCCGCGTGCTTCCGGGCCGTCTCCAGCATCCCCTGGGAAAGCAGGGGACGCCCACAGCACACCCGCTTTTCCGGGACCACCACCTGAAAGCCCGCGGCCTCCAGCACCTGGACCGCGGCTCGGCCCACTTCCGGGTGGTTGTAGGTCATAAAGGTGTCGGGGAAGAGGACCACGGGTCCCCGGGGGGCTTCCCGCCGGGGTTGGGGACGGCTGCGCCACCATCGGAGGAAGCTCTGCGGGGCCAGGGGAGGAAGTTTCCGGTTGGGGTGAATCCCCAGAAGCCGGCCCACGGTGTGACGGAAGAGGCGGGAGGCCATGACCGGGTTCACCAACCACCAGAAGGGTGACAGCAGCCCGTTCACCCGGTGGATGTGGCCCATGAGGCGGTTGCGCAAGGGCAGGCCGTACCGGTCGTAGTACCAGGCGGTCCACTCGGTCTTGATTTTGTTCATGTCCACCGCGGAGGGGCATTCCGCCTTGCAGGCCTTGCAACCGATGCACAGTTTGAGCACCTGGTAGACCTGGTGGTCGTCCGGGGTCAGGGGTTTGCCGCTGAGCCAGGCTCGTAGCGCGTTGGCCCGGCCCCGGGTGCTGTCGGCCTCATTGCGGGTGGCCATGAAGGTGGGACACATGGTGCCCACGGCGATTTTGCGACACACGCCCGCGCCATTGCACTGCTCCACCGCGCGGTGGAAGCCCAAAAAGTCGTCCCAGTTGAGGCGGACGGGGAAGGCCCGTACCCGGTAGTCGGGGCCGTAGCGCAGATGCTCCGTCATGGGAGGCGCGTCTACCACTTTGCCGGGGTTCAACCGGCCTTCGGGGTCGAAGGCGGCTTTGATGCGGCGCATGGCCTGGTAGAGGACCGGCCCAAAGAGGCGTTCGTTGAACTGGGAACGGGCCAGGCCGTCGCCGTGCTCGCCGCTCATCGCGCCGCCGTACTTCAGGGCCAGGTCGGCCACGGCATCCGCGATCTCGGCCATCTTGCGCACTTCGGCCGCGTCCTTGAGGTTGATGAGGGGGCGGATGTGCAGGCACCCCGCGCTCGCGTGCGCGTACATGGCCACCCGAGTGTCGAACCGCCGCATGAGGTCCAGGATGTCCTGCACGTAATCGGGCAGCCGTTCGGGTGGCACGGCCACGTCTTCGATGAAGGGGATGGGTTTGAAATCCCCCCGGATGCCCATCATCAGGCCCAGGCCGACTTTGCGCACGTACCACACCCGGGCTTGATCTTCAGGCGAAAGGGCCCGCCTAAAGGTGTGGGCCAGGCCCCGTCGGCGCAGGTGGGTTTCCAGGTGTTCGATTTTGCGCACAATCTCGGCTTCGCTTTCGCCGTAGAACTCCACCACCATGAGGGCTTCGGGGTTTCCCTGCACGAAACCCATCTGTCGCGCGTACGCGGGGACCTGCCGGGCCAGGTCCAGCAGGAAGCGGTCCATAAGCTCCACCGCGGAAGGGGCACAGCACTCCAGCGCGGCCACGTTCACGTGCATGGCTTGAATCAGGTTGTCGCAGTGGACCACGCACAGGCCCGTGTGCGCGGGTCGTTCCACCAGACGCAAGGTGAGCCGACGTACCACGGCCAGGGTGCCTTCGGAGCCTACCACCACCTCGGCCAGATTGAAGCGGTCCTCAGCCAGACCCTGGAGCAGGTAGTTGAGGTTGTAACCGCTACTGCGCCGCCAATGTTTGGGGAAGCGGGTCTGGATTTCTTCGGCCACCTCCCGGATGATGGCGGGGATGTCCCGGTACAGCCGGGCCTCCGGGCCTTGACCCCGGGCCCGGGCTGCTAAGGTTCGGCCGTCTACGGCCTCGAAGCGAGCCGGGGTGCCGTCGGCCAGGACCACGTCCAGGGCCAGCACGTTGTCCACGGTCATGCCGTACAGGATAGAGTGCGCGCCGGTGCTGTTGTTTCCGGCCATGCCCCCTAAGGTGGCCCGCTCTGCGGACGCGGGGTCGGGGCCGAACATCAGGCCGTAGGCCCGCAGGTGGTGATTGAGGTGTTCCAGCACTACGCCGGGCTGGACCACAACCACCCGCTCTTCGGGG
This sequence comes from Caldilineae bacterium, assembly GCA_011192085.1. Taxonomy (GTDB): domain Bacteria; phylum Chloroflexota; class Anaerolineae; order J102; family J102; genus M2005. Next base: position 693 of record DUEQ01000409.1, on the reverse strand, counting down.
TGTACCTCCAGGATCCGGTTCAGGTACTTGCTGGTATCCAGCACCACGGCTTGGCCCACGGCCTGGCCGGCCAGGCTGCTGCCGCTGCCCCGGGGCAGCAAGGGCACGCCGTGTTCCGCGGCCAGGGCCACGGCCGTGACCAAGTCTTCCTCGGTGCGGGGCAGGACCACCCCCAGGGGCAGTACCTGGTAGATGCTGGCATCGGTGCTGTACAGTACTCGGGTGAAGGCGTCGAAGTGCACCTCGGCCTGCGTACGTCGCCGCAGCGCGTGCGCAATTCTTGGAGTCCTCGGGCGTCGGTTAGCGTTTGGAGATGGATGGGCATGGCCGTACTCCTCGGGTGGGGGAAAAGTATAACATACCCGGCTATTGTGTCCTTTTACGATTGGGACATAAGGGATGGTATCCGTTGTGTAGGTGGTCTTAGAGAGGGCTGTTCGAAACATCCTCCCTCGTTCTTCGCGCAGGCCTGATCGGGTACGGAATCACCGTAAGGCACCGGGGCGCCTTTGAGTGGGCGGTGCCCGGGCACCCCTTTGGGTGCAAAGCGGCACCGGGGTGCCGCATTCCAAAGCAAAGGGGCGCCAAGAAGACGCGGCATTCCCAAGGGCCCCGGACCGCAGGATATAGGAAAATAAAATGAGTAACGGCGAAGCCGCTGCTCATTTTATCTCTTTGTTACGACGGTCCCGT
>DUEQ01000408.1 GCA_011192085.1 Caldilineae bacterium | reverse complement strand
TGATCAGTGGATGGTGATGTTTGTTGGGATTATAGTGCAGGATGGGAGTTAGGGAAAATCCCCCTTCCACGAAAAAGCCGGACGTTAGCCAACGCCCGGCGTGAGAGTGCTTTGGGGAAAGGGGGAAGAGGGCGCATCGCCCTCCGCGCGTTACCCCTGTTCTTCCTGCTGCTGAGGCGGCAACGGCCCGCGATCGGCGCCGCGAGCGCGCACGGCGGCGCGTTTGCGGGCCACCTTCATCCGGGCCAACGAGCGACGCAATGCGGCTTCCATGGCCAGACGACGTTCGACATCCCGATCCTTTTCAGGGCTGCGCAGGTATTCCTGGGCCCGACGCATGGCTTCTTCTGCTCGCTGGATATCGATTTCCTCAGCGGCTTCGGCGGAACGAGCCAGCACGATAACCTCATCCGGGCGAACCTCGGCGAAGCCGCCGCCGACTGAGAAATAGCGATCGTCCTCGCCTTCCTTGCGCACGAGGATCTCACCAGGTTGTAAAGTCGACATCAAGGGGGCATGCTTGGCCATCGCCGCGAACACGCCCGAGGATCCGGGCAGGATGACCATGTCCACATCATCTTCATAGACGATGCGGTCTTGGGCGATGAGGGAGAAGTGGGTCTTTGCCATGGATGGATCTGGTTAGAAGGGAATGGACTGGATGAGCGATGGGAGGCTGGGGAGGGGCGTGAAGGGAAGCGGAACTTAACCTTGCCGCAGACGCTTGGCCTTCTCGACGGCATCCTCGATGGTGCCGACCATGTAGAAGGCGGCCTCGGGCAGATCGTCATGTTTGCCCTCCAGGATCTCTTTGAACCCGCGCACGGTGTCCTCGATCTTGACATAGCGGCCTGGCTGGCCCGTGAACTGCTCGGCCACAAACATGGGCTGGGTGAGGAAACGTTGAATCTTGCGGGCTCGGGCCACGATGAGGCGGTCTTCTTCGCTCAACTCCTCGACGCCAAGGATGGCGATGATGTCTTGCAGGTCCTTATAGCGCTGCAAGGTCTGCTGCACGCCGCGGGCCACGTTGTAGTGCTCTTCGCCCACGATGTTGGGGTCGAGAATGCGGCTGGTGGAGGCCAGCGGGTCCACAGCGGGGAAGAGGGCCTGCTCCGCCAGGGAGCGCTCCAGGGAGATGGTCGCGTCCAGATGAGCAAAGGTCGTGGCCGGCGCGGGGTCGGTGTAGTCATCGGCAGGGACGTAGATGGCCTGCATGGAGGTGATGGAGCCTCGCTTGGTAGAGGTGATGCGCTCTTGCAGCTCACCCATGTCGGTGCCCAACGTGGGCTGATAGCCCACGGCGCTGGGCAGGCGCCCCAACAACGCGGACACCTCGGAACCGGCCTGGACGAAGCGGAAGATGTTGTCGATGAAGAGGAGAACGTCACGGCCTTCATCGCGGAAGTATTCGGCCATGGTGACGGCGGTCAGGCCCACGCGCAGACGGGCGCCGGGAGGCTCGTTCATCTGACCAAAGACCATGACGGTCTGGGGCAGCACGCCGGAGTCCCGCATCTCGTGCCATAGGTCGTTGCCCTCGCGGGATCGCTCGCCCACGCCTGCGAACACCGAATAACCGCTGTGCTCCTCGGCCACGTTGCGGATGAGCTCCTGAATGATGACCGTTTTGCCCACGCCCGCGCCGCCGAACACGCCGGTCTTGCCGCCCTTGGTGAAGGGGGCGATAAGATCGATGACCTTGAGACCGGTCTCGAACATCTCCGTCTTGGTGGATTGCTCTTCAAAGGAGGGCGCAGGGCGATGGATGGGATAGTAGGTGTCGGCTTCCACCGGGCCCTGTTCGTCGATGACCTTGCCGGTGACGTTGAAGATGCGGCCAAGGGTGGCGGGCCCCACGGGCACAGTGATGGGCGCGCCGGTGTTGATGGCTTCCATGCCGCGACGCAGACCATCGGTGGTGGACATGGCCACCGTGCGCACGCGATCATTGCCCAAGAGCTGCTGCACCTCGCAGACCAGCTCCCCTCCTTCATCAAGAGGGATGATCACCGCGTCGAAAATATCGGGGAGCTGGCCGTCGGGGAACTCCACGTCCACGACCGGGCCCACGACCCGAATAACATGTCCTTTAGATTGCTTTTTACCGTTGTTGCTCATCCAGTGTGCCTCCGGTAATGCGTAATGCGTAACGAATCGCCATTCAGA
>DUEQ01000407.1 GCA_011192085.1 Caldilineae bacterium | reverse complement strand
TGACCCCCTGCCATTGTCAAAGGAGACGCTATGCGCGCTGTCGACATCATCGCTAAAAAACGGGACGGTCTGGAATTGACCGCCGAGGAGATCGATTTCTTCATTCAGGGCTACACGCGGGGCGACATACCCGACTATCAGGCCGCGGCCTGGGCCATGGCCGTGTTGCTGCGAGGCATGACCGACCGTGAGGTCACCAATCTCACCCTGAGCATGGCCCGTTCGGGCGAAACCCTCGACCTCAGCGACGTGGTCCAACCCGTGGCGGACAAGCATTCCACCGGCGGCGTGGGCGACAAGGTCACCCTGGCCCTTGCGCCCCTGGTTGCAGCCGCGGGCCAACCCATCGGCAAGATGTCGGGCCGAGGCCTGGGTTTTACGGGCGGCACCCTGGACAAGCTGGAATCCATCCCCGGCTTTCGGGTGGAGCTCTCCATCGCGGCCTTCAAGAAGCAGCTGCGCGACATCGGCGTTGTCGTCGCCGGTCAGACGTCGGACCTGGCCCCCGCGGACAAAAAGCTCTACGCGCTGCGGGACGTGACCGCGACCGTGCCCAGCATGGCCCTCATCGCTTCCTCCATCATGTCGAAGAAGCTGGCCGCGGGCGCGGATGTCATCCTCCTCGATGTGAAAATGGGCAATGGCGCGTTCATGGAAACGCTGGAGGATGCGACCGAGCTGGCCCGGCTGATGGCGGCCATCGGCAAGCTGGCCGGGCGCAAGGTCGCGGCCCGGGTCACCGAGATGAATCAACCGCTGGGCCTGGCCGTGGGCAACGCACTGGAGGTGAAAGAGGCGGTGGACACCCTCAAGGGGAAAGGCCCGGCCGATTTCACCGAGCTCATCCTCACGGAATCCGCGCATCTGCTACACATGTGCGGTCAGGTGGACAGCGTGGCGGAGGGGCGTCGCCGGGTGGAAGAGGCCCTCGCCAGCGGCGCGGCCCTGCGCAAATTCCAGGTCCTGGTGGCCTATCAGGGCGGCGATCCACGCGTTGCGGAGGATCCCGACGGGGTGTTGGAGGCCGCGCCCGCGGTCCTGCCCCTCACGTCACCCCGCGCGGGGTATCTGAAAGAGGTCCGCGCCCGCACCTTTGGCGAAGTCACCGTGAAGCTGGGGGGCGGGCGCGAGAAGAAGGGCGATCCCATCGATCATCGCGTGGGCGTCCTCCTGCACGCCAAGATCGGCGACCGGGTGGACGCGGGCGACATCCTGTGCGAGATCCACGCCCGCACCGAAGAGGAGGCCCAGGCCGCGGCTCAGGAGCTGCTCACCGCCTACGCCTGGAGCGAGGATCCGGTCGAACCTCCCGCGCTGATCAAGAAAACCATCGAATAGCCACGGCTTGGCAGCGCTGGCGTCGATGAAAATCGCTTTTCATCCACGGGCGGATTGCGAATCCGCCCTAGAGGCGATCTGCTCCCAGCCAGGTTCGTCATCCAGCGAGGTGCGGATCGCCTTTAGACGTTATTTTCGAAATAGGAGAAATCACCATGAACGACTCCATCTATCCCGTCATCCTTGCCGCGGCCCGCACGCCCGGAGGCCGACTGGGCGGCGCGCTCAGCCGCATCCCTGCGCCCAAACTGGGCGCGCACGTCATTCGAGCTGTGGTTGAACGCTCGGGCATCGATCCGAAGGAAGTGGAAGAGGTCTTTATGGGCCAGGTCATCCTCGCAGGATCGGGCCAGGCTCCGGCCCGGCAGGCCGCGCTCCATGGCGGCCTCCCCCACAGCGTGGGCGCGGTCACCCTGAACAAGGTGTGCGGCTCAGGCCTGCGCGCGGTCATGTTCGCGGCCAGCGCCATCCGCGCGGGCGATGGGCGGCTGTATGTGGCTGGCGGCATGGAGAACATGAGCATGGGGCCCTACATGCTGCCCAAAGCCCGCTTCGGCTACCGTTTGGGCAACGGTGAGGTGCTGGATGCGACGGTGCACGACGGTCTCATCGACTCCTTCAACGGCATCCACATGGGCAACGAGGCGGAATGGATCGCCCGCACCTTCGAGATCACCCGGGAGATGCAGGATCAATTTGCGTATCAGAGCCACATGCGCGCGGCGCAGGCCACAGAGGAGGGGCGATTCAAAGATGAAATGGTCCCCATCACGGTGAAGCAGAAGCGCCAGGAAGTCAGTGTGGATCGGGATGAGCCCATCCGCCCGGATACGAGCATGGCCGCCCTGGCTCGCCTCAAGCCCGCGTTCGAAGAGGGAGGCACGGTCACCGCAGGGAATGCGCCCCCCATCAGCGATGGCGCGGCCGCGGTGGTGGTGGCCCACCCCGACTACGCCCAGGCCCACGCGCTCACGCCCCTGGCCCGCATCATCGGCTACACCTACGCCGCGGTGGAACCCCTCCAGGTCTTCACCGCCCCGCCTTTCGCCATCCGTCGTCTGATGAAACAGATCGGATGGAGTCTGGCCGATGTGGACCTGTTCGAGCTGAACGAGGCCTTCGCGGCCCAATCCCTGCAAAACATCATCGAACTGGGCCTGGACCCCGAGAAGGTCAACGTCCACGGCGGCGCCATTGCCCTGGGCCATCCCCTGGGAGCCAGCGGCGCTCGGGTGCTGACGACCCTCATCTACGCCCTGCGCCAACATGGAGGCCAGCGAGGCGTGGCCGCACTCTGCCTGGGCGGCGGCGAAGCCGTGGCCATGGCCATTGAGTTGATTTGAAAATGGACGACCGACGATGGACAATAGACGATGGCTTTCATGAGGCTACGTCGTCCATCGTCTATCGTCCATCCTCCTTTCATCGCTATCGGCGCGGGCTATGCCCCGTGGCGCCGCTTTGAAAAATAACGTAAAAAGTGAAAATCCCATGACCATCGCTCCCTGAGCCGACGCCCCCGTCGCAGCGGAAGCCCTATGATTCCAAGGGCGGACGCACCTGCACCAGATCCCCCACCTGGCTGCCCGATGCCCGCACCACGCCAGCGGGCAGCTCCAGCACCTTGTGGGCCTGGCGATAATAACGCCCCAGACGCCACGGAGGCATCCCCTCCTCGATGGCCGCGATCCGCCACGAGGCGTCGAGATAAAGGACATCGATGGGAAAGCGCATGAAATGCGTGTGGATGGATTGGCTGGGAATGAGTAACAGCCCTTCCCCCGGCTGCAACGAAGCGACGCCCATCAACCCTCGAAAACGGGAGAAAAACGTATTGGCGACCCGACAATGGGTGGCCAATACGACCCCGCGGGTGACATTCTCGATGCGACGGAAACCTTTTGCAGAACGTTTCATCCTTCATTCGTCCATCATC
>DUEQ01000406.1 GCA_011192085.1 Caldilineae bacterium | reverse complement strand
GCTTTTTAGATGGCGATAGATCGTAATGAGAAAGGACAAGCTCGGTTTCTACGATTTCTTCTCTGGCGGCGGCATGGCCAACATAGGCCTGGGGCCTGATTGGCGTTGTCTTATGGCTAACGATTTCGACGCTAAAAAAGCCGCCGCGTATCGCGCCAATTTCCCGCCGGGCGATGAGCTTATCGAAAAAGACGTATTTGAATTGACCACGAGCGATCTGCCCGAAGGCGCGCATTTGGCCTGGGCCTCATTCCCCTGCCAAGACCTTTCGCTGGCGGGGAAAGGGAAAGGTCTTCAGGGGCGACGGAGCGGCTCGTTCTGGGGGTTTTGGAGGCTGATGACGCAATTGATTCACGAAGATCGTCCGGTCCCGCTCATCGTGCTGGAAAACGTCACCGGCGCGATCTCCGCGAATAAGGGCGAAGATTTCAAAATTTTGATGGACGCTCTCTTTTCAGCGGGATATGTGGCGGGCCCTCTGGTTATGAACGCCCACCATTTCATTCCCCAGTCTCGCCCCCGTCTTTTCATCGTGGCTGTTTTGGCGGAGTTCGGCGTCCCTTCCGAACTGACGCAGGAGATGCCCCATCCCCTTTGGCATCCCAAAATCTTGCGGCGCGCTTACCTCCGCTTTCCTCAACGCATGCGACGTTCTTGGATATGGTGGCGACTCCCCGCCCCAGAGCCAAGAACGATCCAGCTTATCGATATCATCGAGGAAGCGCCCACAGGCGTTCAATGGCACACGCGGGAACAAACGCAGCGGCTTTTGGAGCTGATGGATGAAAACAACCTCACAAAAGTCCGATGGGCGCAATCCCAAGGCGAACGCGTGGTTGGAACCATTTACAAGCGCATCCGCAAGGATAAAACAACGGGTCAACGCGTGCAGCGAGCCGAATTGCGCCTCGACGGCGTGAGCGGTTGTCTTCGTACGGCTCGCGGCGGCTCTAGCCGCCAGATTCTCATGATCATTGAAGGCGAGCGCATTCGATCTCGGTTGCTGTCACCCCGAGAGGGCGCGCGATTGATGGGATTGCCAGATTCATAT
>DUEQ01000405.1 GCA_011192085.1 Caldilineae bacterium | reverse complement strand
CGCGTTGGGGATGGCGTAGCGGTGGGCGCGGGCGTCGCTGTCATGTCGCGGGGCGGCATAGCGCGCTCGGGCGTCGCTGTCCCCTGGGCGATGGCCGGGGTAGGGAGGGCGGACGACGGCATGTCAGGCGCGCGGCAGCCCGCCGCCATGATGAAAAGCCAGCTCAGGAGGAGGATCGGGAGAGGGGAACGATGGGACATGATGGAGGGACATCGGCGCGCCAGCGTGGGCGCGTGTCGGCGCGGACGTGTCGACAGGACGGTCTATTGTCGAATGACCGGCAGATACCAGGTGTGGGCGATGACGCCTTCGCGAGTGAGCTGAGTCCGAGGGCTGCGCGCAGTCAGGGTGAAGGCCGCCCCCGGCTGAGAGGGAATGTCAACGAACAGGGTGATGGTGATCTGCCCACTTTCATCGGGCATGACGCGGGTTTGTGACGCGCCGCCCCCCGCAAAGTGAATGGGGCCGGTCAATTCCAACCGCAAAAGATCGCCTAGGTCGTGGTTTCCCCAGGAGATGATCGCGGTTTGCGGAGCAAGATAGCCAGGAAGCAAGGCGTCGGGCTGGAGCGCCAGCCAAGGAGCCGAGGGCGTGGGGACTGAGGGCGTGGCGGTGGGGGTTTGCGTGGGCGTGGCGGTGGGAGTGGGCGTGAATGTGGCTGTTGGGGTAGGCGTGGGGGTGGGGGAGGGCGTCGTGGTCTGGGTGAGTGTAGGGGTGATGGTAGGCTGGGATGGCGGGAGATGAAGCCGCCCGCTGCCCGTTTCGTTGTCGGGACCGGGGATGCCGATGTCGATGGCCCAATCCTTAAGAAATTCCCGGATCTTGGCCGAATCCCAAACAGGATAACGCTGTCGGACCAGGGCAGCCGCCGCGCCCGCCAGGGGAGCGCTGGCCGATGTGCCGAAGAATCCCTTGCCGTCATCATCGAACCCGAGGCCGTCGCTGGGCCCATACGTCACTGTGCTGACGCCATCATACGCGGCCAGATCGGGCTTGATGCGACCGTCGGTGGTGGGACCCAGGCTGCTGAATGGCTCCAAAGGATAGGGTTCGCGCCAGTGGATTGCGCCAACGGCCAGGGCTTCAGCCGCGTCCGCGGGCTGGACCAGGGAGCCTGCGGGCGTGGCGTATTCCAGGTCCGCGCCCGTGGCGAAGAGCCGCATCCGCACCGGTGGATAGGTTTGCGAATAGTGGACGATGATGAAACTGTACTCGCCCTCTTCGGCGGCGGTGTAGCAGAGGGCCTCGGTGGGGGGCTGGACGCCGTTCTGTACGTCGTCGGAGCGCGCGACCTTCTGCTCGCCCCGATAGAGGTAGAGGTCGTAATCATCCACGGTTGAGGGCCAGTTGTCCCAGCTCAGCATGCCGCAGACGGTCTGTCCCTGTTTGAGATAGACGTCGTTGCCCTCGTCGCTGTTGGCGAAGACGTGGCGGGAGGGATGCGCGGGCGAGGGGGTGAAGTAGCCCGAATAATAGCGGCGGGCCTGGTTGCCTGCAGCCGCCGCCCAGATGATGCCCGCGCGGTCGGCCTTGCGCACGATATCGCCCAGCGCGCCTGAGCCGTCGCCCGGGCCGGTGTTGAACCAACTGACCGCATGAACGATGACATCGACATCCTGGGCGATGGCCGCATCCACAGCCTGATCCAGCTCCAGTTCGGTGTTGATGGCAAAGAGGGAGAGGGTGGCGCCGGGCGCAGCGTCGTAGATGATCTCGGCCACGGCTGCGCCATGCCCGGTGCGCTCGAAATCCCCATCGGCTCGAAAGTTGCGCGTGCCCACGAAGGGGGGCAGCTCACCCGCGTTGCTGAGTTCCCGCCATCCTGCAAACCCCAGATCGATGACCGCGATATGCACGCCGCTTCCATTCCAGCCCGAATTGATCCAGGGGAAAAACCCGCCGGGAGCCAGTCCTTCGCTGAAGACCAGGGCTGGGACGTGGGGCGAGGGCGGGCGAATGCGTCGCACGCCAGGGAGGGATGCCAATCGCTCCAGCGAGGCTCGCGGGGCCCGCACCTGCCACGCGTCGCCCCGGCGCATCTCCACCTGCACCGGGGGAGGGGGACGCAAGGGGATGGCGCTTTCCACGATGACGCGTACATATTCGGGTCCGGCCCAGACGCCCATAGCTCGGGCCGCAGCCTCCAGGCCGGGGGAAAGGGACGCCGTTCGGACCAGGTCGCGCAGGCTGGCCGTCAGGGGGGACGCGTTGGGCTTCGGGGGCGGGCCAGGAGCGCCGGGGGCGCTTTGCACCCCCATGGCCAACCACAACGCCACCATCAGGAGCAAGATCCCGGTAAGCAAATGTTTCATCATGCTCTATTTTACCACAGAGGGCAACGCGGATGGGTCTGCCAGGCAGGGTCTTTTCAAAGTCCGTCGGTTCTGGGAGGAAGGCCGAGGAGTTGCAGGGCTTCACGCAGATGCGCCCGGAAATACCTGAAGGCATTAGGGAT
>DUEQ01000404.1 GCA_011192085.1 Caldilineae bacterium | reverse complement strand
GCAAAAGAAAAAGGTCGCGGCCTTTCCCAACGCGAATTGATCCTCCGCTCTTACATGGACCAACTGAAGGGGCTGGAGGCTGGCGAGGGTCTGAAGATTAAGCTGGACAAGTCGGATAACCGGCAGACGGTGAAGAATCGCCTGTTGCGGGCTGCGGATCGACTCGGCATCGAGATCGAGTTCATCCGCTCGCGCAATGTGATCCGGCTGCATCGGACGAAGTGATCAAGAACCTCTGGGAGGTCTTCAGCCGCCTCCCGGAGGCGCGCGCCATTATTTGCCCCACGCCAGCGCCCGCTTCACCGCCTCATAGGCATCGACGACGCCGTAGCCAAAGCTGGCCTCGGGGCGCTGGTCGGGATCGCCGCAGTCATCATGGAGGCCACGATAATCCTGCACGCTCTCTAGGAGGATGCGTTCGGTGGCTTCGACCTCCCCACGCAGCGCGGGGTTGGCCGACCACATCAAGGCGACCACGCCCGCCACATGGGGCGCGGCCATGCTCGTGCCCTCAATGCGCTTCCACGCATCGCCGGGCCACGCGCCCAACACGTCCACGCCCGGCGCAATGAGGTCAGGCCCGCGAGCGCCGTCGGGAGATAGCGTTTCGGGCCCGCGGCTGGAGAAAAGCGCCAGATCGCCCTCCGGCGTTATGGCGCCCACGGTGAGGATGGTGTTGCTGTAATTGCCAGGAGGGGTTTGTTCCGAATTGCAGGCCGGGCCCTCATTGCCCGCAGCCGCCACAAAGAAGATGCCCGCCGAGCGCAAGGCCCGAGTCGCGGGCCAAAGCACGGCTTGATCGCAGCCCTCCAGCCGGGGCGGGCAACCCCATGAGTTCGTGCTCACATCCGCGGCCAGATCAGGGCGCCCATCCTGAAAGGGATCGCCATCCAGGGGCCAGGGGGCCAGCATGAACTGCATGCAGGCGAGATAGTAGGCGGGACTGCCAAAGGCCCGCACCAGATTAGCGCACGCGAACCATTCCGCATCGGGCGCGACGCCCACCTGCATCCCTCCGAGCACGGTGGAGAGGGTATGGGTGCCGTGGCCGTTGAGGTCGTAGGGCTGGGGCGCGCCATGCCAGGGATCGAACCAGTTGTAATCATGGGAGCCCATGCGCTCCCCCCGGTAGTTGTCGGCCAGGGCCTTGTGGGTGACATCCACGCCCGAATCGGACTGACCGACGACGACGCCCTCGCCCCTCACTCCAAACGCCTCCCACACCTCGGGGGCGCGGATGGCCTCCAGGCCCCAGGTGGACGCTTCGGGCGGCGCAGCGTCGCCAGGCTCAGGCGCGGGGGATTCGGGCAGGGGACGGAGTTCGGGCGAGTAGAGGATGCGGTCCACGTCATCGCGCCCCGCGATCTGCCAGCGGCGGATGGCCGAGGCGTGCACCTCGATGCCATTGGTGAGGTAATAGGGCGTGTAGGCAATGCCGCGGGCGTCGAGCCAGGCCCGCAGGTCGGCCTGCTCTCGCTCCGCGTGAGTCGCCAGGGTCTCATAGACCCATCGACGGCGCGCATCCACATCCTGAATCTCGCGAGCGGGCGAGAGATCGGCCTGCGACTTCATAACCACAAAGAAATCATCGCCGAAGAATCCAGGATGCCCCAGCAGCAGATAGACGGCGATGGCCGCCGCGGCCACTGCGCCCGCGAGGCCCATCCACGCCTTGCCCAGGCGGGGGCGCAGCAGCGCATCAGCGAGGATGAGGGTCGCCAGGATCAGCAATACGCCCCAGGCCAGATTCCACGCCAACGCAGCGAACGCCCACTTGGCCGCCTCCTGGGTGATCAGGTTGTAGACATTGAGTTCGATGGGGTCCACGAAGGCCAGGGGGCCGAAAGCCGTCAGCGCAGCCAGGGCCAGCCCCGCTCCCGCGGGATAACGGCGATGTTGCATCCCGAACAAAGCCAGGGGGAAGCCCAGCAAGGGCAGGAGCGGCATCAGCAGCGTCTGATAATCCATCATGCCCCAACTGCCGCCGATGACGAAGAACGCGGTTCCCAGGCCCATCCCACCCAGGATGAGGTTACGCCGGACGCTGGAGGAGGTTCGGGCCAATTGAGGCATGAGCAGGGCGCTGAGCCCGACCAGGGTGAAGGCCAGGGCCAGCGCCTGCACCCCAGCGACGAACACATCCCAGCCGTTACCCAGCGCGCCATAACGCAACCAGGGCAGAAGGAAGCCCCATCCCGTCGCCAGGCCCAGGCCCAATGCGGCGATGTCGCAGCGCCCGAGATGGCCTCGGCGACCCGCTCGGGTCAGGAGGATAACTCCGACCAGAAAGCCCGCCGCGGCGCGCAGAAGCATGGGCGCGTAGGACGCCACGGGCGGGAAGATCGCGCGGGGAATCAGCAGCAGCGTTCCGGCCAGCGTCGTCCAGAGCAGGATGTGCACCACCGCCCGCGGTCGCGGGGCGCGGATCAGCCGCCCCAGCAGCAGGGGCGGCCCCGCCACGGGCAGCAGCGCCAACCCCATGGCGAGGATGGCATGTTGGGAGATGCTCATCTTGGTAGCGTCGCCCATCCAGGCCCCGCCCAGAGTCCCGCCCAGGATGACGAAGCTCCAGAATCCCGTCCAGCCCATGAGAGCGAACGCGAGGAGCCAGGCCAGGACGGGAAGATCCCGGCGGGGTTCAGGGTGAATGTTGGGAGTTGGTTCAGTCATGGGAGGTCTCGTTTGGCGTGGGGCGGGTCAGCGTGCAGGGGAGGCGGTTTTGAGGTGCAGGAGAGACGTCAGGATGGCCTTTCAGGTAGAAGCGCCAGGCCCGGTTGAGGGCGAGGTCATCCCCGCGCACGCCCACTCGCGGCCCGGCGCAGATGGGCTCTCCGGGCTGCGGGCCCGGCTCCAGCCAGAGGGTCTCGCCCAGGCAGAGATCATGCCCATCCAGCCGCCGGTCGATGGCCAGGGCCTGGCACAACTTGCCCGGCCCATTGGTGAGCTGACGATCGGGCGCTTCCCTGCGGTTGGCGCGCATGAGCTCGACGCCCTCCAGGGGCTCCAGCGCCCGGATGAGCACGGCCTGGCCGTCGCCCTCCGGGCCGGTGACGATGTTCAGACAGTGATGCACGCCGTAGATGAGATAGACGTAAGCGTGGCCAGGCGGCCCGAACATACTGCGATTGCGGGGCGTGGGCCCGCGGAACGCGTGGGATGCCGCGTCCTCGCCGCCAAGATAGGCCTCGACCTCGACGATGCGGCCTGCCAGCCGGTGACCATCCAGCTCCCGCACCAGGATGTTGCCCAGCAGGTCGGGCGCCACCTCCAGAGCGGAGCGGGTGTAGAAGGCGCGAGGAAGCGGGTCAGGCATGATCGCCTCCCACCACGGGTAGGACGATGTGCACCGCGTCGCCGTCGGCCAGACGCGCCTGGGCGTAGTTGGGGCGGGTGACCGGTCGCCCGTTGAGAAAGAGGATATAGGGATGGGTCCGGCCCAGGTCATCGCTCCGAAATGCGGTTTCGAAGCCGGGATAGGTTCGGGCGAGATAAGCGAGCAGGTCGGCGAGGGTGGCGTCGCCGGGCAGGGACAGTGTGACGCGGCGGGTGCCGATGGCCTCGCGCAAGGGCTCTCCGAAACGGATGACGATGTTGATGGTCGATGGTCGATTCATGCCGGGAAAAAGGGGGCGTTTTTCGTTAACGAGGTATC
>DUEQ01000403.1 GCA_011192085.1 Caldilineae bacterium | reverse complement strand
ATTTTTGAGTTCTCTATGATGATTATGGTTTTTGTTGATTCTTTGTGTCGCTCAAATTTAATGACGAAGTGAGGATTTCATTTCCGCGCCCGCACATGCAGGAAATAGGGCCAGATTCCAGCGTCAGCAATCTCCGGGCAACGTTTCAGCGCCCCGGCGTCAGGTCGGGGCTCCCCACGCGTTCGATGGTAAAGCTCGTCTCGATGAGTGCATGGAACCAATCGCTCAGGGTGCGGGTATCGCGCGGCGCTTCGAGGTGATTCATGCCTCGATGGTTCCAGTTCCGCTCTTTTCAACAATCACCTCACCTGCTACAATGTCGCTCTGACACCACCCCACGCCCATACGCCCATACGTCCATACGCTCCCACGCCCCCATGCTCATCCTCGCCTCCGCTTCGCCTCGACGCCGCCAGCTCCTGGCCGCGCTGGGGATTCCTTTCGCCGTCGATGTGGCCGATATCGACGAAAGCCGCGTGGGCGTAGAATCGCCCGAGGCCCATGTGTGCCGTCTGGCCGAAGATAAGGCCCGGGCTGTCGCCGCCCGCCATCCCCATGACATCATCCTGGCCGCGGATACCATTGTCGCGCTGGATGGCCAGATATTGGGCAAGCCGGGGGATGAGGAGGAAGCCTGGGCCATGTTGCGGGCCCTGCGCGACCGGGCGCATCAGGTCATCACCGCGGTGGCTGTGGCCCAGGCGGGCGTCATCACCGCCGATCTGGATGTGAGCACTGTGGTCATGCGGGCCTACGCCGATATGGAGATCGCCGCGTACATCGCCTCGGGCGATCCCTTCGATAAAGCGGGCGCATATGCCATCCAGAACCCCGAATTTCATCCTGTCGCCCGGCTGGAGGGCTGCTTCGCGGGCGTCATGGGCCTGCCCCTCGCCCTCACAGCGCGCCTGCTGACCGCCGCGGGCCTATCCCCCGCGCCCCACTGGCCCCAAGCCTGCCACGCCATCACCGGGCAATGCTGTCAGATGTTCTAAATACAGGCGATGGATGATGGCGGGAGGCCACAGACATCCTCGTCCCTCCCATCATCCTTTCAATTGACGGACGGGGATTTCCGTGCTAATGTGGAAGAAAATCGCTCAATCTCCGGAGGTCCGGATGAAACATATCAGCGTACTCGCGGCCAAACACCTGGGCGTCATTGCTTGCCCGGCCAATGCCACGCTCCTCGACGCGGCCCGCATGATGGATGAGGAGGACATCAGCAGCATCGTGCTCGTGGATGACGCGGGCTATCTGCGGGGCATCCTCACCCGCACCGACATCCTGCGCGCGGCCCTGGAGCGCCCCGACCGATGGGAAAAGTGCGCTTGCCCGGAATGGATGACCAGGGATGTGGTGACCGTGCCGCCCTCGGCCAGCCTGGAGGACGCGGCCAAACTCCTCCAGCAAAAGCACATCCATCGCGTCGTCGTGGCCGAGGATGACGGCGAGGGACTCGCGCCCCTGGCCGTGCTCTCCGCCAGCGATATCATCTATCACCTGGTGCACCATCGCTGAATTGGACGATAGAGGACAGACGAGGGACGGATCGTCCGATGTCCATAGTCTATCCTCTCAATACACGAAATCGGCCAGGTTGTAGGGCGCGCGCTTGGGGCCCGCGGGCGGCGGAGGCAGGGTCAGGCGGGCGAGGATGCGCGTGCGTTGGGAGTCCATGAAGGCGTCGTCGGGTCGATCGACGCCCTCTGCGCGGGCGATGCTAAGGTAGGGTGCGGCGGGATCGGGCTGGAAGGGGCTGAAATAGATGATGTCATCGCCATCCAGGGGCATGGCGTTCAGCGCGGCCGCGGTGTCCTCCACATGACCTTGGTCAAAACGATGCCCGCCCACGCCAAGGAGCACGATGACGCCCACGTGCAGGCCCGCATCCTTCATCCTGCTCACCGCGTCCACCATCTCTGCCGCGGCGCTGGGCTTGCGCAGCCAGGTCAGCAGGGGTTCATGCCCGCTCTCCAGGCCGATGTACACCCGTCGCAGGCCCAGCGCCCGCATGGCCCGGAAATCCTCCATCCCCTTGCGTTCCGCGCTGAGCCCATCCACGAACGCGAAGACGCCCGTCATGGCCCGCGGGTCGCCTCGCAGCCAGGCGCGGCGCACCTCGGTCGGCGCATCCTCGGGCAGGATGGGGAACGCGCGGGCGACGAGGGTCATCAGGGGCAGCAACCGATGCTGGGGGATGATGAGCGCGTTGGCGTCGGCCAGGAAGATGCTGCGGCGCATGGAGAGGCCCGGCCCGAAGAAGTCGAGCGCGTCGGCCACATGCGACTCGAATTCCGCGGGCGATTTGATGCGGAAGGGGCGGTCCCGGTAGAGCGCGCAGAAAGTGCACGTGTTGAAGGAGCACCCTTCGGTGGCTTGCAGCACCAACGCCTGGTACTGGTCGGGCGGCAGGATGCTGATGGGCCGATAAACTTGATGAAACCGCCGCACATCCAATGCATAATCAAATGCCAACGCCCGTGCCAACACGTCCCCCACGGCATACGGATCACTGATTACTGCATACTGCTTACTGATTACTTCCACATCCTCCCGCATCCTCGCCAACAACCCCTCCGCCTCCTCCCCCGACAGCCAACGCCGCGCTCGCCGGTTGCGCTCATCCCGCCAGCGGGCCAGCACCCGGCCATCCACGCCGCGGCGATAGTTCACGCCATGATCAAACGCGCCAACCAGCCGCCCCGCCAGGTCGAAGGTGTAGATCAGCAGCTCGTCCATGCTGATGGTCAGGGCCTCATGGTTCAGGCGCAGATGGACCTTCCGTCCGTCGGACAGGGTGAGGTGGTGATGGGAAGCAGTTGCCAGCATGGGATAATCCTCTTCTCGGTGGTGCATCCGCGAAGCGGAACGTCAAATGTCATGCGCTGGTTGACTGACAAAAATCTGTTTGGCTTCTCATGTGGTTGCACGCCCCCCTCCACCCTCCACCCCGAATTTCGCTCAGGGGAGGCATCCGATTCTCCAAAGCCTTTTCCCAAGAGAAGATGGTCTCCCTCCCCTGAACACAAGCGCAGCGAGTTTCGGGGGAGGGGAGGGGGCAAAAAACCACGGCAAACGGACTTGTGAACGTTTTGTCAGTCCATCAACGTCGTGCGTCAAACGTCACATCCGCTTAATAGAGACTCCTCGGCCGACAGTCCACGACGTTTGACGCTTGACGTATCCACAT
>DUEQ01000402.1 GCA_011192085.1 Caldilineae bacterium | reverse complement strand
GCAAAACGCGTCTGATCATGCAATATTCCAACCATTCATTCTAACTGGAGATAGGTGAATCCTCCAAGAAATGCAGGGGAGAGGATGGGCGCTGGACGATGGCGTTCGTCCAGCGTTTCCCAGGCCTCACGCAACCTGCCGACTCGCATTCCACCGCCAGACGGCGTAGGCTCCGGCCAGGGTTGCGGTTGCGCCCAACACCGCGGCCGAAGCCGCTATCCAGGGCAGACGAATGTATTTTTCGGTGGTGGGAATGCGCAATTTGCGATGATTCCGCTCTCGGGCTGCGGACTCCAGGAGCTGGTCGCGCAACCTGGCCTTGAAGGCGAGATCGGGCGCCGCCGGCTGAAGCGCATCCTGAAGCTCGTTGACCAGATCAAAGAGGGCCGCTTCTTCAGGCAAAATGGGATTCACGACCAGGCGCGCTTTGGCTTCCCCCGCGTTTTGAAGGACGCGAGTATACAGTTCCAATCGGTCGGGGGAGGGTTCTTGAGACATGGGATTACTCCGTGCGATAGCCGACAATGCCGATGGTTCCCGGCCCGAGGTGGGAGGCGACGGAAATGGAAAGGGTGGTGATCCAGAATGTTTGAGGATGAAAGGCGTTCAAGACCAAGTCGCGAAAGAAAGCCAGATCGTCGGGAGCCTGGGCGTGGACGACCGCGATATTGACCGGGCCGTCGCCCAGCCGGGCCTGCATCATCTGCACCATTTTGGTCAGGGCCTTTTTGCGGCTGCGGGCCCGTTCGCTGGCGATAAGCTCGCCCTGGGTGAGGACAACAATGGGAACGATGTGCAGCATCGAGGCCATGAAAGCGCCCAAAGCGCTGACCCGGCCGCTCATCCGGGCGAAAGTCAGATCGTTGGGTGAAAGCAATATCTGAATGCGCTGACGTAGCGTCGCCAGGCGTTCCAAAATATCCTGAACAGATGCTCCCGCATCGATCATGCGAAAGGCCTCATCGGCCATGAAGCCCGCGCCCGCGGAGCCGCCGCCAGAATCGAAAGGATAAACCGCTATCTCATCCCGCACCCCCTCCGCCCCCGCCAGCGCCGACCGGTATGTGCCGCTGAGCTTGGCCGTCACATGCAGAGAGATGAGCGCGTCATATTGGCCTTTAAGGCGACGGTAGAAAGTCGCGAACTCGTCCGGGTTGGGTTGGGATGTCTGGGGAATGACGCCCTCCCGCAACACTCGGGCGTAAAACGCATCCTCCGTCATATCAACGCCCTCTTGCAAGGTTTCATCCTGAAAATGAATGTGAACCGGGATGATGTGGAGCCGATCGCGATAGAGCCAGTCGGAAGGAAAATCGCAGGTGGAATCGGCGACCACGCCAATGCGGGGTGAGGACATAAAAGGGAATTCAGACCAGATGACGTTTCTGCAGGTCAGCCCGCAGACTCTTCAAGGTGCGATGGTAGAGGGATTTGATGGAGGACTCGGAGCGCCCCATGATTCGCCCGATCTGGGCGTTGGGGAGGCGGTCAACGAATTTGAGGATGAGCAGTTGCTGGCGGTCTTCGGGCAGGTGGCGGATGGCATCGAGCAAGACCGCGTGCATTTCTTGCTTCTCGACGATAACGCCCGGATTGGAGGCGCTGGGGGCGGCGGTGATCAACTCGTCGAGCTGGACCGATTTCCGCCGGGAATTGCTGCGATGCCAGTTAGCCACCAGGTTGTGGGCAATGCGATAAAGCCAGGCGGAGAAGGGGAGGCCTCGCTCTTCGTAGCTGTCGATCTTGCGCAGCGCCCGAAAGAAGGTGCGCGCGGTCAAGTCCTCCGCCTCGGCCTGGTCGCTCACCCGATAGAAGATGTAGTTGTAGATTTTGTCGACATAGCGCCCGTAGAGTTCGCCAAAGGCCTCGGGGTCTTCCTTGGCGAGTTGGACGAGCGCTGCATCGCTCATGGAGGCATAGTCGGTGGTCACAGGCTTGTGGAAGATGGACGCACATGACCGCCCGGCGTCAATAGAAACACCCGAGCGGGGAGATGGTCGCGAGTGGGACGCAAAGGTATTCTAGCACGAGACGTAAACCATGCCCAAAGCGTTGTCAAGGACGCAGGCTTGTGCTATCCTGTTCCAAAATAACGTCCAAGGTCCGATGTCCAAAGCTGAACCGCGCTCCGCCAGATGACGCATCCAGCTGGGAGCAGGTCGCCTCCAGGACGGATTCGCAATCCGCCCGTGGATGAAAAACCCTTTTCATCGGCATCCGCAACCACTGATTACTGATAACTGCGTTGGACTGCCCCTTGACGCAGACATCGCGCCTATGTCAAACCCCACGGAGGAGAAAAGAGAGCCTATGGAATGTCCCCGACGACGCGTGGTCATTACTGGCATGGGGGCCGTGAGCGGCCTGGGTTTGGACGCGCCCTCGACCTGGGAAGGCATGCTGGCCGGGCGCACGGGCGCACGTTTCGTGCCCGAATACGCCGAGCTGGGCCTGCCCACGCAAGTGGCCGTCACCATCCCCGATTTCGACTCCCAGGCCGTGGTGGGTCGCCGCGACGCCCGACGCCTGGGCCGCCTGACCCATCTGGCCGTAGCCGCCACCGAAGAGGCCCTGACCCAGGCCCAACTCGATCTTTCACAAGAGGACCCCGCGCGAGTTGGGATCGAGATCGGCAGCGCCTTTGGCGCGCTGAACTTCGTAGAAGAGAACGCGGTCGCCATCCGCGAGAAAGGCCCTCGGGCCCTGAATCCAGCCAAAGCGCCTTCGGTGCTCATCACCACAACGCCCTGCTACCTGGGTATCCGCTACGGGATCAAAGGCCCGGTCAACTCCCCGGTCGTGGCCTGCGCCACGGGCGTGGTTAGCATCGGCGAAGCCGCTCGGCGCATTCAGCGCGGGGAGGCGGAAGTCATGCTGGCGGGGGGGACAGATTCCTATCTCACGCCCCTCATCATCACCTCCTTCAGCCGCCTGGGCGCGATGACCACCCGCAACGACGAGCCCGAGACCGCGTGCCGCCCCTTCGATCTCACCCGCGACGGGATGATCATCGGCGAGGGAGCGGCCGTGTTCATTCTGGAGGACCTGGAGCACGCGTTGGCGCGCGGGGCGACCATCCTGGCCGAATATGGGGGCATGGGCTTCACCCTGGACGCGTACAACATGGCCGCGCCCCATCCTGAAGGGGAGGGCGCGGCTCGGGCCATGAAACTGGCCATGGAGGAGGCAGGATTGCCCCCCGAAGCCATCGATTACATCTCCGCCCACGGCACCGGCACGAAGCTGAACGACGTGGCCGAGACCAAAGCCATGAAGAGGGCCCTGGGCGACCATGCATACAAGGTGCCCGCGCCCTCCATCAAGCCCATGGTCGGGCATGCCATGGGCGCGTCGGGCGCGCTCGGCGTGTTCACCATCATCAAGGCCATCGAGACCGGCTGGGCGCCTCCCACCATCAACTACGGCGCCCCCGATCCCGAGTGCGATCTCGACTACGTGCCCAACGAGGCCCGAGCGCATCCTGTGGATGTGGGCATGGCCAACGCGTTCGGCTTCGGTGGCCAGAACGCATCCATCATCATCAAACGTTATCGCGCATAGTTGGACTGAACGATAGTTCGTTGATATCGAATAGAAATGCGTATTCAGTTATTCGTTACCTGCCTCATCGACAATCTCTTCCCCGACATCGGGGAGGATGTGGTGACCGTGCTGGAGCGGGCGGGCGTCGAGGTGAACGTCCCGCCTGGCCAGACCTGCTGCGGCCAGCCCGCGTTCAATGGCGGATTCCTGGACGAGGCGCGGGAGATGGCGCTGCATTTTCTCGACGTCTTCGCAGACACGGAGGGGCCCATCGTGGCCCCATCCGGTTCCTGCGCGGCCATGGTCATCCATCACTATCCCGAACTCTTCGCGGATGATCCCGAGAATCTGGCCCGGGCCCAGGCTGTGGCCGCGCGGGTGCGGGAATTCAGTCAGTTTCTGGTGGATGATCTAGGATTGAGCTACGCGGGCGGGGAACCGGGCAAATACACGTATCATCCATCCTGCCATCTCACCAGGGACCTGGGCGTGCGGGCGCAGCCCGAACTGCTGCTGGATAGCATTCCGGGCGCAGAGCGGGTGGAGCTGCCCGACGCGGAGGCGTGTTGCGGCTTCGGCGGACTCTTCTCAGTGAAGATGCCCGAGGTCTCCGCGGCCATGATGCAACACAAGCTGGACACCATTGAGGAGAGCGGCGCGGATGTGTGCGTCACCTGCGACGCGTCATGCATGATGCACCTCAATGGCGGGCTCATCCAGCAGGGGAAGCCGCCCGTGGTGAAGCATATCGCGCAGGTGTTGGCACGCGAATTCAGCGATCCGCAAATTGACGATCGGTAGCTCATCGGACATCCCAAGGCAGGATGGTGGAGAGTCAGCCGGGCCGGGGAGCGCGGTTCACCATGATCTTCCCAGGCGATGGCGGGTGACCCAGACGTCCACTCATCGAATGGCGCGAGAGATGGTCGGCCAGGAACCGATTGGACGCTGGAAAACACACCCTATCGCCCCGGAAACTTGACATTTTTCTCCCAACCCCCGATAATAGCCCACACAACCTCATATGCCCGTCCCAAAAGCGATGACGGAGGAAAGTAAGCGGGCGGAAACGCCCAGAGAGGAGGGGCCGCGGCTGCAAGCCCCTCTGCGCAGAACCCCGCCGAAGTTCCCTCCCGAGCTGATGCGGTGAATGGCTCCCTCGGGCCTAGTAGTCGCATCCGGACGCCGTCCGTTACCCCGGCAGCCGTTCGGAGAACATTCCCGTACATGGCGATCCTGTTCTGACGCCATCCATCGCCCTCTCCCGACGGAACTGAGCGTCTCGCTTCGGCGAGGAATCAGGGTGGCACCGCGGAACGCATCAAGCGCTTCGTCCCTGAGTGGACGGGGCGTTTTTTATTTGTCCAAGGTCCAAAGTCCGAGGTCGTTTGGCTTGCTTACCAAACATAAATCACAAAATTATGACTCT
>DUEQ01000401.1 GCA_011192085.1 Caldilineae bacterium | reverse complement strand
ATACGGAAGATCTGCAAACGATGACCGACGCCATGACCAAACTGGGGGTCATCAAGCCCGAATTCCAGATGATCCTACGCTTCCTCGTCCCCTTCATCCAGCACACGGGTCTGGATGTTGCGCTGCGATTCCCCATGCAGCCCACGGCTGAGGAGATTCCCCTGCGAGATATCGATGCGCCCATCGAAAGCGTGGCCGTGGCGGAAGACGTTGCGCCCATGGCGGTGGTGAAAGCGCGCGTGACCTTTGACGAGATGGGCGCCCCCTCTATTCTGGGGCTTTCCACCAGGGATCTGGCAGAGGCCGGCCTGGTGGGACTTCGCAACGTGGGCCTTGCCCCCGAGACGCTTCAGAAGATGAAGGAAGCGGGCATTAGCAAGGTGACTATTCAAACCACGCCCAACGGGATCATCTTCTGGATAAACGACGAACAGCTTCCTTATATCGTCTGGAACGATGAGTATCTGAATCGGGCGGCTGACCTGTACGCCCAACTCTACTTCATGCCCCAGTACGAGCTTCAGCGTGAGCTGGTCAAAACGATCTTGCCCGCCCTTGCACGCATCGAAGGCGAAGTCACCTTCGAATTCCCCCACTAATCCGTCCCCCCATGCATGACAGCGTCTGCGTTGGCCTGCCTGCATTGTAGGATCGGACCGGCGCATTCGCTGGCATGTAAACATCCGTAAAGGAGCGCTCCATGAACGTCCGACGAAAATACACGGGCCTGGGCCTTGTGGCCTTGCTGTTCGAGATCATCGCCTGGATTGCCCTGATCCTCAGCGTTGCATTTGCCGTATGGTTCTGGTTCCAGGATTTCTCAGTCCGTATCATGGACTTTGCCACGTTTATCGTGCCCCATTGGGTCGGCTTTCTCGCCCTCCCCTTTGGGATCGTGACCTTCCTGCAATTCTATGTGCTGGGCAGCGTGCTCTCGTTGCTTATCGACGTCGAGTTCAACACGCGAGCCAACGTCACTGTCAGCCTGGAACTCATCAAAGCAGTGGAGTCCTTGCGCCTGCGAGAATCGTCGCAACCTTCCCCCACCGCGCTCTCCGCCACCCCTCCGCCGCCTCCGCCCCCGCCTCCTACCGAGACCGTCGAGCCCGCGCCCATGACGCCTCCCGTCCAGGATACGGAGCCGTTCGCGCCGCCCCCATCCCCTGAACCCGCACAGAGATCCGCGATCGAATCTGAACGAATAATGGAAACGTCAGCTTCTCCTTCCGAACGGGAGCCCGATTCCGAACCGCCGCCCGCGGCGGACTGATCTCCGCCAGGGATAGGTTGATGTCCGGATGATATATTGCATCCTGCATCCCACGAGGATGGGCGATGGACGACGCCCCAGCTTCACTGGCATGCCGGGGCGTTGCCGCGCTATCCGCCAGCCAATCCGGCGGCCTGCGCGCTACCCCGTCCACATCGCCGCCAGCCGCCAGAGCTGCGCCACGAAGAAGGTGATGAGGAAACCTAGGGCCAGGGGCAGCAATGCCGCCACTGTCGTCCACTTGCGGCTGCCTGTTTCCTTGTAGATCGTGTAGATCGTCGTGCTGCATGGGTTGTGGATGAGGCTGAACAGCATGAGATTGACCGCAGTGAGCAGAGTCCAGCCGCCAAGCTGGAAGATCTGCATCAGCTCATCCATATTCTCTACCTCAATGAGGGTGGCCGAGCCATCCGCGCCCACGGGCGCGCCCACCATGAGCAGGGTGAGCATGAGGATGACAGGAATGACCAGCTCGTTGGCCGGGATGGCCACCACGTAGGCCAGGAGGATGACGCCGTTCAGGCCAATGAGGATGCCGACGGGGTTCAACCAGCCCACGATGTGAGTGGCGACAGGCTGGCCCGCTACCGTGACATTGGCCAGAATCCAGATGATCAGCCCCGCGGGCGCGGCGAAGATGACGGCTCGCCACAGCACATACACCGTGCGGTCGATGAGAGAGGTGTAGATGGTCTGCAAGATGCGGGGCGGACGGTAAGGGGGCAGCTCCAGCGTAAAGGTGGAGACCTCGCCCCGCAACATGGTGCGAGACAGGAAGAAGGAGACCAGGAAGGTCAGGAGCACGCCCAGCAGGGCGACGCCCACCACGGCCGCAGCTGAGATGATCCCCGCCAGATACGGAGGCGCAAGGGCGCCGATGAAAAGGGTGGCGATGAGTATCTGCAGGGGCCAGCGTCCGTTGCATAGCGCGAAATTGTTCGTGATGATGGCGATGAGTCGCTCTCGAGGGCTGTCGATGATGCGGGTGGAGATGACCCCGGCCGCGTTGCAGCCGAATCCCATCATCATGCTCAGCGACTGCTTGCCGTGCGCGCCCGCCTTGTGGAAAAGCTCATCCAGATTGAAGGCCAGCCGGGGTAAATAACCGAGATCCTCCAACAGAGTGAAGAGGGGAAAGAAGATGGCCATGGGGGGCAGCATGACGCTGACCACCCAGGCGGTGGAGAGATAGGCGCCATCGATGAGCAGGCCGCTGAGCCACCAGGGCAGGCCGATGGCCGCGGCCCCCGCCTTGAGCCAGGGATAGACGTGGCCGATGAGCAGGGTGGAGAGGAGTTGGGAGGGGTAATTCGCGCCTGTGATGGTAATCCAGAAGATGAGCGCAAAGAGCCCGATCATGATAGGAAAGCCCCAGACCCGGTGGGTGACAATGCGGTCGATAGTGCGATCCAGGTCGAAACGGGGCTTTTCGCCCGGCATGGTCACCGCGCGGCTGGCAATGCGCGACGCCTCCGCGAAGATGTCCGTGACGATCTGTTCATGAAAGTCGGTTCCGATCTCCCATCGCAACCGCGACGCGGTCTCTAGCAGGCGAAGGATTCGCTCCCGCCATTCCGCTGGGTCGATGTCCATCGTCTGGGCTATCGATATGGGTTGGGTGATGCGATCCTCCTCCACCACGCCGATGTGCAGGTCCCCCAGCTCCCCCGATTCCACCGCTTTGATGATGTTCTGATCGCCATCCAGCAGACGTAAAGCCACCCATTGTGCGTTGGGCAGGCCTGGAAACGCGGCCTCCACCAGGGGGGTGAGGGTTTCCAGGGCTTTGCGCACCTGGGGCGAACGGATCTGGATGCGAGGGGGCCTGACCGCCACGCGTCCGTTGGCCACATCATCCACGGCTTGCAGTAATTCGGGAATGCCTTCGCCCTGGCGCGCGGCCATGGGCGCGACGGGCACGCCCAGGTCCCGGGCCAGCCGCCGATCATCGATCTGGATGCCCTTGCGCCGGGCCTCGTCCATGAGGTTGAGAGCGATGACCACGCGGTCGGTGATCTGCATCACCTGCAGGGTGAGGTTAAGATTGCGCTCCAGCCGGGTGGCGTCCACCACGACGATGGTGACGTCGGGCTGTCCAAACAGGATGAAATCTCGAGCGATCTCCTCATCCAGACTGGTGGCCAACAGCGAATACGCGCCGGGCAGGTCCACCAGCTTATAGCGATGCCCGCCATATTCGAATCCCCCCTCGGCCCGGGTTACTGTTTTGCCGGGCCAGTTGCCTGTGTGTTGTTTCAACCCCGTGAGCGCATTGAACACGGTGCTTTTGCCCGTGTTGGGATTGCCCGCCAGGGCGACCACAAAATCCCAATCGGTCATGTCCACGCCCAGCTTCTGTAGATTCGCCAGGTTGTGGACGGGGCACGTGGCGCAGCTTGCGCCTGCGGGCGGCGGGGTAATGGGGAGCTTGGGGCCTCGAGTCTTGACGTCTTCTTGTGGATTCATGGTCGGGGTTTGTGCGCGCCTATGCATCCTCGCGTATGAGGGCGACGTCTCGCTTGTCGCCGTTTCCGGATGGCGCGGGCGTCATCTTCCTCACGAAAATCTTTTCGGCCTGGTCATTGCGCAGGGCAATGAGCGCGCCGCGGATGAAATACGCCACAGGCTCTCCCAACGGGCTTTCGAATTCGGCCCGCACTCTGGCTCCGGGCAGCACGCCCAGGTCCAGCAGGCGATGCCTTTCGGCTGGGTGCATGGTGCGGCTCACAGCGACGATCTCGGCCTCCTCGCCCGGATGCAAGCTGGTGAGCGTTTCTCCCCAGGGGTGGATAGCGCCCTCGGCCTGCTCTTTGGGGATGGGCGTTACGAAGACGTTGGCCGCGAGGATGGGGGCAAGGACGTGTTCGTTGCCGCGGGAGAGGAAGCGCACTCGCTGAGGCGTTTTGTCAACGACCAAGATTTCCATGCCGGGATGCAGCCCCTCCGCCACGAGTTGGGCGTAGACCAGCTCCGGTTGGTCCTCTAGATGGATGATGCGAGCCAGATCGCCTGGATTGAGATGGGTGAGGGGTTTGGTCTCCAATCGAGGGGTTTCACCGGCGGCGGTGGGGATCGGATCGCCATGAGGGTCGAAACGGGGATCGCCCAACTGTTGGGCCAGCGCGTCCACCTCATCGGGGGCCAGCAGATGTTCCGCCTGATCGGCCCGGGCGTGCCACTCCTCCTCGCTGTAGCCGCTGTGCTCGCTGAGATAACGCTCCCACAGGCGGTGGGCGCGCAACACCTGGACCGCGACCTCGCGCCCGGTTGGCGTCAACGCATACGCGCCGTCATGGGTCTCCATCAATCCCAACTGGGTCATCTCCCCCAAAAGCTGCGCGGCCTGATCCAGACTCACGCCCATCTCGCCCGCCAGGCTTTGCAGGGTCACGGCGCGGCCTTCCAGCTCGTGGGTGTAGAGGTACTTCAGCGCATCTTCGCGCAACACTCGCGCCGACATGCGGCGGGCCTGTTGCCAACGCAGGAAGAATCCCCGGTCGGGCCAGAAGAGCGCCGCCAGCAGGGCGAGGAGGGCTAGACCGATGAGCAGGGAAATGAGTGGATTGGGCATGGCGCCAAGTATAAACAAATTCGCACATTTGAGCAAGAAATGACCCACATTCCCCCCATTTTTCTCTGTTTTCAACATTTTCTTTCCCGCCGACCTGGGGTAAAATGATCCATCGACGTGGATGCCGGTAACGGAATGCCTCTCTTGCCCGCATACTGCATGGCGTCATGGCGGCGATCCTAGCCCATCTCCTGAGCAAAGTCTTCGAGCGCACTTACCGCGCGGGCGAGACCATCTTCCTGTAGGGGGATCGGGCCAAGGCGGTGTCTGTCGTGGTGGAGGGGCGGGTGACTCTGACCGGGCATTGGCACATCCTGGCGGGCATTATCGCCACCATCATTCTCCGTTCTGGGTCTCCCTGTGGGGGAATATCGACACCCCCACCGTCATCGTCATCTATGACGCAAGACCCTGGAGGAGGTGGGCCGCATTCCTGGCGACTGGCTCATCACCCCCACGGGCAAATTCAACGTGCACAACGCCGCTAACGACATCTACTAACCCCTACCTTCTGGGTTCCTTTCCTCAGCGCAAGGAGTCACGGGTGACCGTGGCTTCTTTT